>JAFAVN010000111.1 GCA_019242435.1 Verrucomicrobiota bacterium
CTGCAGATTAGATTGGTGCCTCGCCCTACCGATTCTCGGCCGTCGCGCATCTGCCTGGCGCCAGCGCAATCCATCAGATCTACCTTGGTCCGAGCAGGTAGATTCATGTCGGTCTCAGCAAATCAGGCGGAGAACAGCGAGCCGACAGCGATAGTTCCAGCCGACCTGATACCTTGGTACTATAGATTTGCTCCCGATTTCAGGCGAAACTGCCCCAGCTTCATTTTTCCAGCCTTTTCGGTGTTACTGACCGCTTGGAGCATGGCAAATCTGACACATGACCACGAAAAAACTGTCATATGATAGGGACATCACCGCACTTCTGGTGATTGACCCATATAATGATTTCATTTCGGAGGGAGGCAAAATATGGGATCGCCTGAAGGCGGTAGCAGAAGCTAATCAGTGTGTTCCTAATATGTCGCAAGTCCTGAATGCGGCCCGCCAGGCAGGGCTTCGCGTTTTCTATGCACTACATCACCGATACCGGCCCGGCGATTACGAGAATTGGAAGTACATTGCGCCCATCCAGAAAGCAGCGTGGAAGCGGAAGAGCTTCGAATATGGCACGTGGGGTGGCGAGATCCGCACCGAGTTCGCGCCTAAGGCAGGAGAAATTGTGGCCACGGAGCATTGGTGTTCCAGCGGCTTTGCCAACACCGATTTGGATCAGCAGCTGAAGGTGCACGGCATCCATCAGCTTATCGTGATCGGACTCATAGCACATACCTGCATCGAAGCGACGGTCCGCTTTGCGGCTGAGCTCGGCTACGAAGTCACTGTGGTAAAAGACGCCACGGCAAGTTATTCGGATGAGCAGATGCACGCGGCTCTCGAAATCAATATGCCGAACTACGCCAATGCCATTGTGACCACGGCCGAGATCATCGACTCGATTTCTTATCGCTAAGCCGCCGGCGCGCTTCCTCTTTCGCCTAACCCGCCACCGGAACTATGAACCAAAAGCAAAGAACCGATGAATTGCGCAACTGCGCAGTGAAACTGGCGCCCTCGATTCTATCGGCTGATTTCGCCCGCTTGGGCGAGCAGGTATTCGAAGCCGAGAAGGCCGGAGCTGATCGAATCCACGTAGATGTTATGGATGGTCACTTTGTGCCAAATATCTCCTTTGGCGCCACGATCGTTCAATCGATCCGGCCTGTCACCAGTCTGCCGTTAGAAATTCACTTGATGATTTCCGATCCCGATTCTTTCCTCGAACAGTTTGTCCAGGCTGGCGCCGATTCCTTTTTAGTACACTGGGAAGGTAATAACAATCTGTACCGCACCATTCGGAGCATTAAGCAATTTGAAAAACCAGTTGGAGTGGTCATCAATCCGGCCACCCCCGCCCTGGTATTGCAAGAAATTTTGGCAGAAGTGGATTTGGTCTTGGTGATGACAATTAACCCGGGGTTCGGTAGCCAGCATTTCTTGCCTATGACTCTAGGAAAGATCCGGCAAGTTCGGCGCATGATTGAGGAGTTCAATCCTGATTGCGAATTGGAGCTCGACGGTGGCATTGATGCGACCACCGCTCCGCTGGGAGTTACGGCTGGAGCCAACGTGCTGGCAGCCGGATCTGCCATTTTCAGTCATGAAGACGGGGTGGCTGCCGGGATGAAACACTTGCAAGCTGCCATAAACAGGCACGAAATATGAAACAAGTCGGGTCGTTCGGTCAGTTCAGCCCACGGACGCCCGGCGTTACTGGAAAATGAGAGAGACTTTTATGAAGACGTCTACCCTGAAGGAACAAGAGCAACGAAAAATCAAGACACAGCCCGGCTTTATCGCTGCGCTGGACCAGAGCGGTGGGAGCACGCCCAAGGCGCTTTATGCCTATGGCATTAAGGAAGGCGCCTGGTCTAATGAGGAAGAGATGTTTACGCTCGTGCATCAGATGCGCGCGCGCATCATAACCAGCCCTACCTTTAATGGCGATCGAATTATTGGCGCGATTCTGTTCGAGGGCACAATGGATAGGGACATCGAAGGGCAGCCGAGCGCGGACTATCTCTGGAACGTGAAACGAATTGTGCCCTTCCTGAAAGTGGACAAGGGCCTTACCGACGAGAAGGACGGTGTTCATTTGATGAAACCGATACCCGGTTTGGCTGCTCTGCTCGACCGGGCGGTGGCGAAACGCATCTTCGGAACCAAAATGCGCTCCTTCATCAGTCAGGCGAACGCCGCCGGCATCAAGGCAATCGTCAAGCAGCAGTTTGAGCTGGCGATGCAGATTCTCGCGACGGGGCTCGTGCCGATCGTCGAGCCGGAAGTGGATATTCACTGTCCGGAAAAGGCCAAGGCCGAGACATTGCTTAAAACGGCGATTCTTGAGGAGCTCAACAAACTTGCGCCCGATCAGTTGGTAATGCTCAAGATCACCTTGCCGGAGGAAGATGGGTTTTACGCAGATTGCGTCAGCCATCCGAACGTTCTGAAAGTGGTAGCGCTCTCGGGAGGGTACTCGCTGAAAGAAGGAAATGAGCGCCTCCGGAGGAATCACGGTGTGGTGGCGAGCTTCTCGCGGGCGCTGCTGGGAGGGTTGTTGCTCCAGCAAACCGATGAGGAGTATAACGCCGTCCTGGACGCAACCATTCAGAGCATCTACGAAGCATCCAACACTTGAGTTGGCCTCGGAACGAAAGATGAAACACAGACCGTTAGGGAAATCCGGCATCCAGGCGTCAGTTGTCGGCTTTGGAGCTTGGGCGCTGGGGGGATGGATGTGGGGTGGAACGAAGAAGAACGATCCTGAAGGCGCTATTCGCGCCGCTGTGGATCACGGCATTAACCTGATTGACACCGCTCCCATGTATGGTTACGGCCACTCAGAAGAATTGGTTGGAGCCGCTTTAAAAGGGATCCGGGATAAGGTCGTGCTCGCGACCAAGTGCGGCATGGTCTGGTACAAGAAAGAAGGAGATAAATTCTTCGACGCTAATGAAACCGGAGAGGCGGAAGATGAAAGCGAGAAGAAGTACGAGGTCTATATTAATCTACGGCCAGCCATGATTCGGTATGAAATCGAAGAAAGCTTAGGAAGGCTAAAAACCGATAGGATCGATCTTTATCAGACGCATTGGCAGGATTCCACCACTCGAACCGAAGACGTGATGGCGGAGTTAATGGCGCTCAAACAAGAGGGGAAGATTCGGGCGATCGGCTGTTCCAACGCCACCATCGATCAGATGAAGCGTTATCAATCTGTTGGTCAACTCGATACGGACCAGGAACAATATTCAATGCTGCAGCGGCAACATGAAACGGACAATCTCCCGTTCTGCCGAGATCAGAATGTGGCGTTTCTGGCGTACTCGCCGATGGCTCTGGGAATCCTCAGCGGTAAAATCAGAGCGGGTCATGAATTCGGTGCCGGCGACGTCCGCCGCCATAATCCTTGGTACCAGAAAGAGAATCGACCAAAAGTGGATGCCCTTCTGGAGGTAGTGCGTTCCGTAGGAGAAAGCAAAGACATTACCATCGCCCAGACCGTGATTGCTTGGACTCTGGAACAGCCAGGTTGTTCGCATGCTCTGGTTGGCGCCCGCAATCCGGAACAGGCGGCCGCCAATGCTAAGGCCGGCACGGTCGAATTGACGAAACCAGAAATCCAGAGAATCCGGAAAGCCGTCGATCAAACCACCCTATAAGGCGAATCGCAGATCAGGCAAATCAGAATAACCTGGGCGAGGGCCGTCACCCGTTGATGACGGAGGGGAGCCGCTTTTGCGCTTACTAGTGTTCTGTCCCAAGAAAAGCTGAGTTGCTCGGAACGATGGATCGGTCGAGGTTGCGCCGGAAAGGCAAATCCGCCTCTCGGCGGGACATCACAACATGAGCAAGAATGATTCAACTCGGCTGGCAACCCACATCAACGAGGCATTAAGAACTCCGACCGATCTCGGTACCGAAGGCGTGGAGGAAATATCGGCCTCCCTCCGAGAATTACTGGCAGATGTATTCGCTCTTTACGTGAAGACAAAGAATTTCCACTGGCATATGAGCGGGGCGCACTTTCGCGACTACCATCTGTTGCTGGATGAGCAGGGCGAACAGATTTTCGAAATGACGGACGACATCGCGGAACGGGCACGTAAAATTGGCGGAACAACGCTGCACTCCATTGGCGAAATCGTCGAGCACCAACGCCTAAAGGACAACAACGCGGAGTTCGTCAGTGCCAAAGACATGTTGGCTGAGCTTGCTGAGGACAATCAGCAATTGACCCAGTTCCTCCGGGCAACCCATGAAATTTGCGATCGCCACAATGATGTAGCCACCGCCAGTCTGATTGAGAACTGGATCGACGAGACTGAGCGAAGAACCTGGTTTTTATTTGAAACCCAGCATGGTGAGTAGATAGGGCGGATCGTCCGAAGACCTATCGGTGTCGCGGCGAACGGAAGGTTGGGTGATTGGAGGGATCGCGTCCGCCGCTACCTAAGCCCGTTGCATTTACTCCACGCTACCCACCTGAGTGAGCTCTGTGTTCAGATTCCCGGCCGAACTCCCTGATCGCATCCAAAAAGGCGGGTACATATCTTTCTGCCTTGATGTCACCCACACCCCGTATGCGGCGAGCCGCGTCTACGGACTGGGGGCGAATTCGAGCAAAGGCTTTGAGCGTTTCATCCGGAAAAATGACATAGTGTGGTACGCCGCCCTGTTCCTCGGCCAAGGCAGCACGGGTCTTGCGCAAGGCAGCGAACAATTCCGGATCGACCGGTTCGTCGACAACCTCTGGAGGCACCGATTTTTTGATTCCGCGGGGCTGAGGCTCTTCCGGCCACACCATGCTGAATGACGCCCGGTTCTGCATCACCGCAACACCTAGTTCGGTAAGGCCTATCATCGGATACTGACCGCCAGTGGAATAAAGGAGCTTCGCTACTTCCAACTCACGAAACAGCTCGTACAGATAATTCGGTCGTTTGTCTCGCAGCAGACCGTAAGTCGTCAATTCGTCCAACCGCGCGTCGAAGATTTCTTTGGCCTGGCTGCCGAGCAGAACCTGGATCACGCGACCGCGCCCGAAACGCGGAACAAACCCTGGTTCGGTGCGGACTGACATGCGGGCCACTCCGCTTAATACCTTGCGAACCAGGACTAACTCTGAATCAGAAGGCGCCCGGAGATTTTGGGGACGGTTGCTGGAACACTGGTCGCAGGCGCCGCAACTAACCAATTCAGGGTCGCCGAAGTAACGGAGAATGATTTTTTGGCGGCACTCTCTCCCGTAGGCATATGCCAGCATTGCTTTCAGTTTCGCCCGATCGCGCTTTTCCTTTTCCTGCAATGCTCGAGTATCGATTGGCAATGCAGACGGCCGCAAATCAGGCCGGAGCAACTTAATCCCAAGAATCCGTTTTCCTGGCACATCGAATCGATCGATGACACCGTGCCGGTCGAGAATGGTGACAGCGGAGTGCACCGCCATGTCGTTATTATCGCGACCAAGCCGTGCGGCCAAGTCTCTTGTCGAAACAATGACCTCTCCATCGGGATTGACTAGATTTCTTAAAAGCAGATACAGCGAACGGATGAGCTCCATTGGCGGATTGTTACCGTCAATGAAAAATTCTTGTACACGCGTATCTGCGTAGTTAAAAAAGAGCTCGCATTCAGCAGGCTCGCCGTCCCGGCCCGCTCGACCGGCTTCCTGGTAATAGGCCTCAAGCGATCCGGGAATATCAAAGTGGGCAACAAACCGCACGTCGGATCGATCGATACCCATCCCGAACGCGTTAGTGGCGACTGCCACGTCACAATCGTTGTGGGTGAATCGCTCCTGAGCGGCTCCCCTGGCGTCATCATCAATACCGCCATGGTACCGAATGACTTTTGTTCCCCATGACTCCACCGTGTCGCTTACCTGATCCACCCGCTTGCGGGTTGCGCAGTACACAATGCCCGTGCCGTGGCGCCGAATCAGGTCGCGGAGCCGTTCATATTTTTGTAGCTCTCCTTCCGTCTCTGTAACGACGAAGCGTAGATTGGGGCGAGCAAATCCGGCGACAAAAACTCTAGGGTTCTGTAGCCCAAGGCGCTTGACAATATCGCTTCGAACTTCGGGGGTGGCCGTCGCCGTAAAAGCGGCTATCTGAGGTCTGCCGAGCTCGTCAAGCACCTTGCCCAGTCGAAAATAATCGGGACGAAAATCATGTCCCCATTGGGAAATACAATGGGCTTCGTCAACCGCGAAGAGCGCGACCGTGACCTGACCGATAGCCTCAAGGAACGAATGGCTACGGAACCGTTCCGGAGCGATGTAAACAACCCGGTACTGACCTTTGCGCATCCGGCGGATGCGCTCTTGCTGTTCAGCTCCGGAAATCGTGCTATTGATCAACGCGGCTGAGATACCGCGCGCGACCAGGCCGTCCACCTGATCTTTCATTAAAGCCACCAACGGAGAAACCACGATGGTGACTCCGTCCAGCAGGATCGCCGGCAGCTGATAACAGAGGGATTTGCCGCCCCCAGTGGGCATCACTACGAAAACATCACGACCTGCCAGAATTTCGGTAATGATCTCGCTTTGCGGTTCCCGGAATTCGCGAAAACCGAAGTAATGCTCAAGGGCTTGTTGCGAATCCATCTAGTATCCGCGGATACCATATTTTGCTGGCTTGCCGGACGCAACTGCTGAGCGTTGCCGCAGATTTTCCGAGCGAGCTTTTAAGCGATCACAGTTCGCGTGCTCGGAGCCTGAATTCAGCTAAGTTATTCACATGGATAGCCAGGCTGATATCCGCTCGTGCCCGATCTGCGGTGAACGAAAACCGGAAGATTCTTCCATTTGCCAATCGTGCGAGATAGCGTTTGGCGGTGTCGAGGAGCGCCCTTTGGGCGGGCAGGAGGTCGACCTGAGCCGCTACCGTGGGAAAATGTTCCCATGGGAACCTTGCGAATTGCCTCCCGCCCTTATCTCCGGCCGTCGCACAGCACTGATTCTTTGCTGCACTCTCGTTTTAATTATCGTGATGCTCGCTTTGCTACGGACGCCGCTCCCTACTTGCTGGGAAGTGGGCTGACTACCATCCGCAATCCGTAGTCACTAATCAGTAATCGGTGCGATCAAGCCTCATCCTTCGAATGACCGACCCTCGGTTTTCCGAGCCGGAGATCGTTGTTCTACCGATTAAGGCAGCCTCTTCGCTGATTACGGAATGCTATTAAGATCACTGGTCACAGCCCGGCTCTTCCCATTTGCCGGATTTCCCCGAGCGAAACACGGCTTCAATCACGGCCATGTTTTTGATCGAATCTTCCAGAGGTACGGCTAAGTCGGTACCCTCGCGAATGCTCTGCGAAAACAAATCGCCTTGCACCGTGTATTGATCGGTCGTGGGAAATTCGATCAACTCAGCGCTACGCCCGGACGGGTCGGCGCCGTTGTCCAGATAGATCCGACAAGGCTTGTCAGGAGGCGCGTTGAACGGGATTTCAATCTCAACGCGTCCTTCCGTGCCGAAGATCTGTACTTTCTGATAAGGAACCAGTTGCGTGCTGCAGGTAAAGACAGAATGGCCGGAAGGGAACTGCATGACGCCGGAAGAAAGCACATCAGTCCGAAATTCCGGATCCTCCTCGATAACGCCGAACACCCTGGTCGGTTCTTCACCGAAAATGAATCGAGAGGTGAACACCAGGTAACAACCGATGTCCATCATCCCACCGCCCCCGTATTCCAGGATGTTACGAACGTTTTTAGGATCACGGTTATGGTAGCTGAAACAGCCGGAAATAGCGCGGACCTTCCCGATTTTTCCGGATTGGACCAGATCGACCGCGGCGCGCCATTGGGGATGCGTCCGCACCATGAAGGCTTCTTCAATCTTGACTCCGGTGCGATTTCGCACCTCGAGCAGCAAGTTCGCTTCTTTTACATTAAGGCTAATCGGTTTTTCGCAGAGCACATGTTTTCCCGCTTCCGCCGATTTGATTGACCACGGAACGTGTAAGTGATTGGGCAGAGGATTGTAGACAGCTTCAATTTCCGAATCTCCCAAAAGCTCTTCATATGAACCGTAAGCTTTCCGAATCCCGAGTTCTCGCGCCGCTTGTTGAGCTTTAGCAAGATCTCTCGACGCGATTGCCGCGATATCACACCATTCACCTTTCTGCATCGCGGGCAGCACCTTTTTAACGGCTATATTAGCAACTCCGAGTACCCCCCAGGCTACTTTTGTTTTCATTTCGATAGCTCGAATTTCTCACAGATATTCAGCGGTCGACAGCCCTCAATCCTTTCCATCCTGGAAAAAGCGGGGCTAGCCTATCTCCGGCATGACATGAGAGGCGATGGCGCTTCGCATCCGAGATCGAGCGTTTAGCACATGTTGCTCGGCCAGTCGAGCCGCCACCTCGGGTTTCCGGTTCTCAATCGCTCGCAAAATTTCGCTGTGTTCACGTCGGACTTCTTCCGTCATCTCTTTAGAGTACGATTCGAGGGTCCGAGTTAAATGAATTCCGGTTCGGATATGATCGAGAAGAAATGTCTGGATAGAGACGAAATAGTCATTCTGCGTGGCTCGGACAATAGCCAGATGAAACGCCAAGTCGGCTTCAACTGCCTCCGCCAGTGTCAGGTCAGGTCGAGACGCGGCGGCGTTCATTTCCTGAAGAAACTTAAGTTCCTCTTCGGTGCGGCGAATCGCGGCAATGCGGGCAGCGGCGGCGTCCAGTCCGGTCCGGATTTCTAATAATTTGGCGGTGTTTGCCAAGTTGCCGTAGTCAAATCCCGGCAGCCGAAGATTAGCAATAACCGGAGCTCGCACGAACATACCCGCTCCCTTACGAATTTCTAGGAGACCGAGCGAAGCCACTCCGGAAATTGCCTCACGCACGGCAGATCGACTAACCCCGAACTGTTTAGCAAGTTGATTTTCGGAGGGGAGCTTCGAGCCCGGGGCGAGTTCGCGGACCGCTGTGGTCAGATAGTCGGCGATCGTATCCGTCAGCCGTCGGGATCGTGATTTCCTGGCTGATGGCCTCTTGTCTGACATGTTGGGAAGAATACACGATCGGTAAATGTGTTCAATTCGACGGTTAGATAAATTGATAGACACGGTATAACGTGTCTGACAAGTTGAGAGAATTCCGAGTTCAAACGTTTCAGGTTCCCGGTCGGTTGCGCTTCGCTGCTGACCGGCTTTGAGGCCGGTTGCGAACTCTAGACCACTGCCGCGGAACTTTGAACGTTGGACCCGGAACTCCCCCTTCTGAACCGAAATAAAGAACGATGAAAGTATTAGTAACCGGCGCCGCCGGCATGTTAGGACGCAAGTTTTGTAATCAACTCGCCACCGCCGGCTCCATTGCGGGGCAAAAGGTGCGGAGCCTGACAATGGTAGACATCGTCGAATCACCCAAGATAGAAGCTCCATTCGATGTTCTATCGCTCGCCGGTGATCTGACCGAACGCGGAATCGCGGAACAGTTGATCGCCGATCATCCGGATATCATCCTGCATTCAGCCGCTGTCGTGTCCGGAGAAGCCGAAGTTGATTTCGACAAGGGTTATCGGATCAATGTTGACGCCACTCGAGAACTGTTCGAAGCCATCCGGCGAGCCTCCTACCATCCGCGAGTGGTTTTTACTAGCTCGATTGCGGTTTTTGGAGCGCCGTTTCCGGAAGTCATCGGTGAGGAGTTTTTTTCCACGCCGCTCACCTCCTATGGCGCCCAGAAAGCCATTGGCGAGTTGTTATTAGCTGATTACACGAGAAAAGGCTTTTTTGACGGAGTCGGCATCCGCCTGCCGACCATCTGTGTTCGGCCTGGTAAACCGAACCGGGCGGCTTCCGGTTTTTTTTCCAGCATTATTCGAGAGCCGTTAAATGGCCAGGAGGCTATCTTGCCGGTACCCGATACTGTACGCCACTGGTTTGCGTCGCCGCGTTCGGCGATCGGGTTTTTCTTTCGCGCGGCTGAAATTGGCGATGCCGGCCTTGGGACGCGCCGGGTTCTGGCCATGCCCGGCCTCTCGGCCACGGTAGGGGAAATGATCGAAAGTTTAGGACGTTGTGCCGGCTCGGATCGGAGAAAACTGATTCGCCGCGTCCCGGATCCTGCCATCATCAAAATCGTTGAGGGTTGGCCCATGGCCCTGGATGCGTCTCGCGCGGAAAACCTGGGATTCAAAGCGGAAGCGAATTTCGACGAAATCGTCCGTGCGCACATCGAAGACGAAGGGATTGTGGTCAGGTAGCGGCGACTGTCCCAGTACTCCCCGAGAAGCAAAGCTCAGGGCGACCGATGATCTCTGACCAAAGAGCGCAGTCGCCATCCGCCACCACGCCGGCCACGGGCAAGCAACGTCGGTCCCGGCGAAGAGTCGAGGTGTGATGCCGGTTATAGACTGTTAGCAACCCAAATGGCGACTGCGTTTTGTGATCAGGCATTTAGCGATCGCCCCGGCAGTGGCTTTCGGCATTCTGAGCACATTGGACGGTCGCTGCCACCTTTTGCTGCTAATGAAAATATCCTTAGACAGCTGATAACTTGTCTGACAGGTTGCGCCCATGCGTTCCCCCGTCAAAAATACCCTTAAACTGCTCTTCTCTGCCGCGGTGGCACTGGGGCTTTGCGCTCAGATGGCCGCTTCCGCCAAAGACATCGTTTATCTAACTCCCGGTTTGGATCTGCCGTTCTGGCGTTACCTCTCAAAGGGAATTGAGAGCGTCGCCACAAAAGAAGGCTACGGCTTTCAAGCATTCGACAGCCATAACGATGCTCAAACCCAGCTAAAAAATGCCCAGGACGCCATCGCTCGAGGGGTTGCCGGTATCGCCATTTCACCGACAGATAGTTCTACCTGTCCCAGTGTATTGGCCCTTGCACAGAAGGCGAATATCCCCGTGGTGATCGCTGATATTGGAACTAACGAAGGCGAATATGTCTCTTTCATCATCTCTGACAATCGTGAGGGCGCCTACGGCACCGGCAAAGCACTGGTCGAGGCTATGAAAGAGAAAGGCATGACGGACGGTACTGTTGGTCTGGTGACGATTTCGCTGACCAGAAACAATGGTAAACTGAGAACCGCGGGCTTTCGCCAGGCCCTGCAGGAAGGCGGGCTAAAGGAGTGCGCCCTCGAGCAGATGCAGAACTATTCCGCAACTGAAACCTTCAAATATGTGCAGGACATGTTGACGGCCAACCCAAACATGAAAGGACTCTTTATCGAGACCGATCAGCCAACCATGGGTGCCTTGCGGGCGATTAAAGCCGCGCGCCGTGACGGATCGATATTGGTGGCCGGTTTTGACGGGATCCCTGAGTTTGTCGACCTCCTGAAGCAAGGCCAGATTGTCGCTTCCGGTATGCAACAGCCGTATCTGATGGGGGTGCGCTCAGGTGAAGCGCTCGTGAAGCATCTCAAGGGCGAGTCGGTAGAAAAACAGATACTCGTCCCGATCATGGTAGTAACCAGCAAGAATATAGATCAAGTACTACCTACGATTAAGGAAACCGTTTTTGCTAACGAAATGAAGTAGCCTGCATCGCCTCCGAACACTCGTCCGTCACAGTGTACTGCCACCCAGGCCGGCTGTGACACTGCTCGCGCAGGCTGCTGAAATGATGTTGGTTATGACAGCAAAGTATTCAGCTACGCCGAATACTTTGCTGTTTTATTAAAGGAGAAATCGTCAGATGTTTGCCGCGAACTCCGAATGATCAGTGAGCCATGGAGGTCCCAACTTCCGAAGCACTAGCGCCGTCTCAGATCCCGTCGATCCCTTTGTTGATAGCAGTCGGGGTCGAGAAGACTTTCGAACGCACGCGGGCGTTAGCGGGTGCCGAGCTAGAAGTCTATCCGGGTG
>JAFAVN010000518.1 GCA_019242435.1 Verrucomicrobiota bacterium
GGCTCGTGTCATTCTGGATGCCGGCGATTCCTTACGAGATCCCGGCGAGGACGGCCAAAACGATTCTAGAAAATTCGCCCCAGAGGATCGAGCTTGATCAATCTACCAGGCAGCCGCGCGCCAGTTCTAAGAATATCGAATTTGGGAACTTCGAATTTCGAATAAAACGATTCGAGTGTTCCTCTTCTAAATTCGAGATTCGAAGTTCCGCCTCCGGAACTCATCTATTGACCGCCCGGCGGTTAGCCGGGCGGCACTCCTTCGATTCAGGAAATTCCGGCCTCTTTCAAAATCTGCTCGGCGTTAGACTTGTCGATAGTTTGGGTCGGCAAGGTGATATTATGTTCAACCTTTTCTCCTGCCATAATTTTGAGTCCCTGGCGGATTCCTTCTGCTCCCGGGGTCGGGTAAACAAAGGTGGCGGTCAGCTCACCTCGTGCCACCCAAGTTACTCCTAAATCAGGCAACCCATCGATTCCGAGGAACTTGATCTCCTTTTCGCGACCAGCGTCTTTGGCCGCCAGATAGGCGCCATACGCGATTGGATCGTTGTGCCCGTAAACCAGGTCAATTTTGTCGAACGACTTTAATGCCGTCGTCATCGCATCATAACCCTTCTGTTGCTTCCAGTCGCAGTCGATTGGTTTCAGTAATGACTTGATCCCTGATTCCTTACTTACGACCTCATCGAATCCCTTGTGGCGATCTTGAGCCGGAGCGGTTCCCATACCGCCCCAAAGTTCGACGACGTTTCCTTTTGCCGCTCCGGAACCTCCCAGCAATTTCACGGTATAGTCACCAGCGGCCCTACCGATTACCACATTATCTCCGCCGATAAAACTGGTGTACTTGTCGGTGTTAACGTTTCGGTCCAAAACGATTACCGGAATCTTGGCATCGATCGCTTTCAATACGACACCAGTCAGACCGGCGGATTCTTTAGGACTGATCAGCAGAACGTCTACCGCTTGCTGAATGAAGCTTTCCACGTCAGAAACCTGTTTAGCCGTCTGGTCTTGCCCATCTGAAATAATGAGCTTCAGATTAGGATGCTTTGCTGCCTCTTTCAGCATCTGCTTATTGAACTCCACCCGCCAGGGCTCAACCGTGGTCACTTGGGAGAAGCCAAACACATACTGTTTGTTCGTATCGGCCGCCCTGGACGAGGAGGGTTTAACAATCAGACTCGCGGCGAATGCAGCCGCACCAGTTTGAATGAAGGTTCTTCTTTTCATTTTTATTGGGGTGGGGGGATGGGCCGGATCAAACGGCTTCCAGATTCTGGTAGCAGTATTTTGACTACTGCTGCATTAGGTTCGGGTTTGGGGGGATTTAAATTATTTCGTCAACGCGGCTACTTTTACGATTAAAAATCTAGGGCTTGGTTGTGCTGGATACTTCGAGCGGCTTCGACTCAGCAGTTTTTGCCTCCGGCTGCATTTTCATTTTGATCCGTTTCCACCAGGATCCGCCCTGCCCCTCTTGCAGCAGCACCGCGATTATAATGATCGCACCTTTCAAGACTAGTTGGGTATTGCTGTCAATATTCTTAAGCAAAAGGATATTTCCCAAAAAACCGAAGATCAGAACCCCGACTAAGGTCCCCGTCATCGACCCCTTTCCGCCCATCAGGTTGGTTCCACCAATCACTACTGCGGCAATGGCGTTTAGCTCGGTCCCCGTGCCGGCGTCGGCTAATCCCTGTCGATACTGAGCCGCATACAAAACACCCGACAGCGCCGCCAGCATGCCAGACAACGCATAGGTGGCAATCTTCACCTGATCGACTCGCACACCCGCCAATCGGGCCGCTTGCTCGTTCCCACCCAGGGCGTACACATACCGGCCGAAAACGGTCGATTTCAGGAGAAAACCAAAAACAAAAACCGCGACCAAGAAAAAGATGCCGGGGACCGGAATGATCTCGAATACCAGTTCGCGTAACACCGTGAAGTTCGGAGTCGAATTTATCGAGTCCAGCGGGTAGATCGCTTGGTTCGGGCCGGCGACCAATCTACCGATTCCCAGCACCGCCACCATCATCGCTAACGTCACGATGAACGGCTGCATCTTGAATCGGGCAATGATCACCCCGTTCAATGCTCCAATCGCTAGACCCACCGCTGGCACGGCGATCAGTACGCCAAGCACGCCGAACTTGTGCTCGACCTCGCTACTACAAAAGTACAAAGCGATGCCGGCCGCCACGACGCCTAACACCCATCCCAGCAGCGTGGACATCGGACCAGCTCGACCCGCAGCCTTAGCCGATTCCCGGCGAATCCCAACCGAAATCAGCGGCACCAGATACACGAATAAAAACAGGCAGGTCAGTACTAGTATCGGAACGGAAATAGCCGAAGCCGCTGACCAGCCCGTTTGAGAAAGCAACATGGCCGTCAACAGCGAGCCGAAACCCATAGTCGACCCGACCGACAAATCGATTCCGGCAGTGATAATCACCAAAGTCATCCCAACCGCAATAATGCCGTTGTTCGAAACCTGCCGTAAGACATCCGATTGGTTGCCCGGCGAAAGGAAAATGTTTACGCCATGGCGGTTGATCGGTGACAGAATGATGCCCGCCAGGTAAAGTGCTGCCAGGCCCCAAAACAGCTTCGTCTGTAACAAGAACTTCCCGGCTATCGATGATGCTTTCTTCACGCCGAGACCTCCTCTCTAGCGAATTCCGGCTGAATCGCCCCTCCCGGGGAAGCGTATTCCAGGATCAGTTCATGGGAGAAATTTCCACGCTCCAGCAACGCGGTCGGTCGGCCCTCGCGCAGAACCAGAATCCGATCGCTTAACAGCGTTAGTTCGGGCAACTCAGATGTTACTAGTACAATCGCCATGCCTTTTTCCGCCAATCCCTCGATCAGCCGATAAATTTCGGCTTTAGCCCCGACATCAATTCCCCTGGTCGGCTCATCCAGGAGCAGAATTCTTGGTCTGGTTAACAACCATTTGCCAATTACCACCTTTTGCTGATTACCTCCGCTCAATGTGCCGGCCGGCTGAGAGGGTCCCGAAGCATGAATGCTCAGGTCCCGGATCGTCTTGTTTGCCAGGTCAGCCTCGCGAACCGCCGATAATATACCAAGCCGGGAAACCTCGGAGATGACCGACAACTGAAGATTCCGGTCGATTCCGGCACCGAGAATCAGCCCATCCCGTTTACGGTCCTCCGTAACAAAGGCGATTCCCGCTATTTTGGCGTCCGCTGGTTTTTGCGGCACAGTTCGCTCACCAAAAATTCGGATCTCGCCCCCGGACGTTTTGGGATGCAGCCCAAAAATTGTCTCCAAAGTCTCAGAGCGGCCGGACCCAAGCAAACCGGCAATACCGAGAACCTCACCGGTGCTAACCGAGAAACTAACATCCTCGATTAACATTGTTCGGCTCGGAGTAGGATTGGGATGTTCAAGCCAAAGTCCCCGCACCTCGAGAGCCGGTAAATCTGTTGCCCGGGCCGCCTTGCCAGCCGTTAACATCTCCTGGAGCTCACGGCCAACCATCATGCGGATTAACTCTTTCCGATTCGCACTCTGCCCCGAAAGGGTTCCTATATAACATCCGTCGCGGAGAACCGTCACTCGATCCGCCACGGCAAACACCTCTTCCATTCGATGGGAAATGTAGACAATTGCCACTCCCTCAGCGGCCAATCGCCGGATCACTTGAAACAGTCGCTCTGATTCGTTAATCGATAAGGCCGACGTCGGCTCGTCCATGATCAGGATCCGAGCGTTTGAGGCTAACGCCTTTGCTATTTCAACCAGTTGCTGTTCACCGACCCGGAGGCGGGAAACCGGAACATCGATTTGTCCCTGAAAATCCAGGTTCTTCAATAACTCCGCCGCCGCTCGCACCTGCTGTCTGCGATCCACTAAGAAGGCCCCTCGCAACCGTTCCTGTCCAAGAAAAATGTTTTCGTCTACAGCCAACTCGGGAACCAGGTTGAGCTCCTGATGGATCATCGCTATACCGGCTCTGGAAGCATCTCTTGGCGACAGAAACCTGGTCTTTTGACCATAGACCCAAATCTCGCCTTCCCATTCTTCGAGCAGTCCGGCCGCTATCTTCATGAGCGTGCTCTTGCCGGCGCCGTTCTCGCCCATGAGCGCGTGGAT
>JAFAVN010000234.1 GCA_019242435.1 Verrucomicrobiota bacterium
TCGGACCGCCTGGCCGGCGGCCCATTTTGATCGCAACCAAAGCCAAGCTGTTTATGGGACAGGACACTAGATTCCGGCTGAACACCCTGTACGTTTCCGGAATGGAATTCTTATCTCTAGGAAATACCGGGTTAAAAGTTTCCCGTCTCTGCCTGGGGTGCATGAGCTATGGCGCTTCGAAATGGCGAGACTGGGTGCTCGATGAAGATGCTTCATCACCGTACTATCGACAGGCGCTCGATGCCGGAATTAATTTTTTCGACACCGCCGATATATACTCGGACGGCGTGAGTGAGGAAGTCACCGGCCGAGCACTGAAGAAGTTGGGGGTGCGGCGGGAAGAAGTGGTGATCGCCACCAAGGTCTACAATCCGATGGGTAAGAGTCCAAACGAGCGCGGAACTTCGAAAAAACATGTGCGCCACGCCATTGACGCGAGTCTGCGCCGGCTCGGGGTGGACTATGTCGATCTTTACCAGATCCATCGGTACGATCGCACCACTCCCATTGAAGAAACCCTGGAGGCTCTGACCGACGTGGTGACGCAAGGGAAAGCCTTGTACATCGGAGCATCGAGTATGTACTCGTGGGAATTTGCTAAGTTTCTCTACGCAGCAGACGCGCATGGCTATGAACGGTTCGTTACGATGCAGAACCATTACAACCTGGTGTACCGCGAGGAAGAGCGGGAGATGATTCCGCTTTGCCAGGAGGAAAAAATTGGGGTCATTCCGTGGAGTCCGTTGGCTCGAGGCTTCCTAGCCGGAAACCGCAGCCGAACTGAAAAGGGCGGTGACACAACCAGGTCAAAAAGCGACGGCTTTGCTCACAGTATGTATTACCAGGAGAGCGACTACACGGTGGTAGACCGGGTTATTGAGCTTGCGAAGAAGCGTGGTATCGCGAATGCCCAAATCGCGCTGGCCTGGATACTGCATAAGCCGGGAGTCACTTCACCCATCATTGGAGCCACGAAACCGCATCACCTGGAGGATGCGGTCAAGGCGTTGGAGGTGAAGCTGAGTGATGGAGAGATAAAGTACCTCGAAGAGCCGTATCAGCCTCACCCAGTTTTGGGTTTTGAGTGAGGATTGTGTTCGGCGATCGCCCGGTGGAGTGGGTAGTGGTTGTCCCGATCGCATTGCCTGCCCACAAAATGGGGAAGCCGCTTTCAGGCTATGAGTTCTTCCCGGTGCGTAGCAGGCGGCTCTCGGGAGGGGCTCTGAGGTTGGCAAACCCAGCACTGGCCGCAAGTGCGGTTCGCTTCCGAGTCAGGGCTGGTGTCTTGCCCCCTAAATAACTTGGCTTTCGCCGTGGCCGGTTCGGACCGCCTTGCCGGCGGCGCATTTGATCGGAACGAAACCCAAGCTATTTATGGCCGGGGGGCGCTGCCAATTATGGTGGGCCCTATCCGGCTAGCAACCACTGGTTAATTCCCGGAAGCCGCCTGTTCTTTGCCTGCATAAACTTGCGAGCCTACAAAGCGGCTCCCCCCAAGATGGGCGAGCGACCACCTGACGATATCAGAGCGCAACCCGATTACGTGCAGGATCGCCCTTTAAGATCAAAGAGTCCTTGAAAACCCTTCGCGAGGATACCTCACTGTCCCGGTCGGCTCGAAAGCCATCGGCCTACTTATGCACCTGGCCTACTCCGATGAATCTACCTCGGCTGCCGGCGGTGCGAATCGTAAAAATCGTCGTTCTAAGGTCGAATAAATGCCTTTCCCACTGAAGGATCCATCACCAACTCACCCGACCTGATTCCGGTAACAAGTACCCGGTTATGCGGCGGGTATGGGCTGATCACTACCGACGGATTGTTTGTTTTGCGAGCGAGTGGATAGCCGTCATGGTCTTCCCAGAGATAAATAATGTCTTTGCCGGCCAGATGGACGATGACATACCCTACCAGGCTGCGATACGCGCCGAGTTTGGCGGCGCCGGCAGTCGAAAACAGACTATCAGCTGTCTGTCCGTGAGCCTCGGATGAGGACAACCCGATTATCGCCAGAACGGCGATTACGGGGAACAATAATCGCGTCATAACAGACTCCGCACTCCGTTTAGCAGCAGATTACGAACCTGAGTTATCGCTAAACGTTGATAATTATGTCAGGTTTTTTGCTAGATGCCGAGAAATAATCCAAAGTTTTTCCGCGCGACTCAATCGATACTTTTTTGAAAGCACGCGGAAGCCATCACGCTCAATCCGGTTGAGCAGGGTGAAGTAGACTTCTCGCATGAGCTCGGCTGCGACCATTGAACGACGATCTTCAGGAGGGAGCATCTCGGTTGCTTTCTGAAAATGTGCGTGCGCTCGTTCGGCCTGAGATCGCATCAAATTAACAAACCGATCGTCATAGGTCTGGGCCATAAGGTCGGCCTCTGAGTAGCTAAACTGCGCCATCTCATCTAGCGGAAGATAGATGCGGCCGCCGTTCTTCAAGTCCACTCCTACGTCCCGGATAATATTGGTCAGCTGCAGGGCCAGGCCAAGGTAATAGGCATAGTCCCGGCAACGGGAATTTCGATAACCGAAAATTTCAATACTGACCAGGCCGACCGCACTGGCTACCCGATAGCAGTATTCAGAAAGTTGAGAAAAATTTTGGTAACGAACCGGTTCCAGATCCGATTCGACGCCGTTTAGAATGTCTTCAAAATACAGCAGCTTAAGCGAGTACTTGCTGATTAAGCGCCGGATCTCACCGGCGAGCTCCGGCTCTTCTTGACCGGATCTCCGGACCCAGGTTCTCCAGTTTTCGAGCTCAGCTCGGCGTGCAATCAGAGGAGCGGCGGAGTCATCAGCAATATCGTCCACAAGGCGGCAGAACGCATAGAAAGTCGAGATATCGACTCGCTTTTCTTTAGGCAGAGAAAAGAAGACGAATGCGAGGTTGGAGCCGCTTTTGCGGGCGATTTTTTCTGCTTGGGTCATGCTGATGTCCTGTCCCATAAGTAACATGGCTTTCGCCGGCAGCCAGTTGTCGATTTTTCAAAGCGGCCGGAGCCGGACTGCAGTAATGACGAGCATCCCGCTCCACTTTGTTTTGTTTTTGCTGCTTGCAGATATCAAGGGGGCCGGGGGAAAAAATGGGACAAGACACTAACGTTCCGGCTGCGATTCCTTGATCCCGTTGGCGTCAATCTCGAGTGCGACATCCCATCCGGCGAAGTCGAATTCCGGAGCCGCGGTTGCGATCACCGTTGTGCCCAAGCGTCCGGGGATTCGGGCGGTAGCTTGAACCAGGATCGATGCCTCGTCCGGCGTCAAATTCATCCCGAGGTCCTGGACGATAAGCAGTCGCGGATAATGAACCACCGCGCGTGCCAGCGCGGTCAAGTGTTGATCCAGGAGCGAAAGCTGTCGGGCAGGCATGTCAACGAGAGGCATGATTCCCACCAGGCTGAGAACCAGTTCGGTGGTAGTTTTGGCCTGTCGGGCATCGACTTGCGCAATTTTGAATAACGGCATAGCGACGTTTTCCAGGACAGTGAACGCCGGCAGTAGGAACGGTGACGAGAAAAGAAAGCCGAACTTTCGATTACGAATCTCGGCCAATTCCTCCGGATCTAAGCCGGTTACCTGACGCCCTTCCAGAAGAACTTCGCCCGATTTGGGCTCCTCCAATAGCCCGACGAGGCGCAGTAACTTGTCCTTAGGCTCCGGTTGCTCACTTGTGAGCAGGTAAAATCTGGCTGGCTGGAAGTGGTAATTGATTGGTGTGACCGGAAAGTCGCATTCATTCACACCTTGCCAGCGGATTTGCTCTACGACTATGACATCCTCGGGCATGCAATCAACATGACAAATGACAGATACAGAGCCTTTGTTCGATGGTCCCAACCAGTTACCAATCACTTCTCACTAGTCATACCCGTATCTCCTTCCTCGGCCGGCGACAATTCCGGTAGAGGCAGACCCAGGTAGTTAATAGCCATGCACCCAGCACGGCTTTAGCCAGACTGAGAAGCAGCGACCACAATAAGTATGGGGTAGACCCCGCCGGATAGCATTCCAGGACGGCTTGGCCGAGCCAGGAAACCGCCAGTGCGTGGAAACCGGCCACGATCAGGTACCATAAGATCGGGTACCACTTGGTCCGAATCAGGTCGGCGTGCTCTTGCAACGCTTTCTGCAAAGTCTCGTTATGAAGAACTAGAGTTATTTGCACCGAAAAGAAAAAGATGAGCACGATCGCAACCACCGGCCGCACGGTTTGATCTACGTACGCTACGGCCGCACTGGTAAAATCGGTGAATTGTCCGATCCAGAGATAACTAACCAATAGCGGCAAATGGACGAAAATGGCAATCATCAGGAGCATGAGCCCAGCCCATTTCGCCACATGCGGTGTCCGCCGCAGCGCCAGCGCAAATACCCGCTCGGGGTCAGATTTAATCCCCCGGATCCAGACGAACGCGAGGAGGATCAGGTAGATTTGGACCACCAGGCCGAACAAGTACTCAAATTGAAAGGAGAACCAATCCAGCACCGCTCCGACGCGTAAAAGAAAAATACCATCCAGGAAGAAATTCAACCAGTGAATGCTCAGTGCGAACAACGGCTTCGCCACCGCGGCGAAAGCACAAATCACCACCCCCAGGTATGCCAAAATCCACCAATGACCGAGGCGGACCCTGGCTTCGGAGATCAAATTGAAATGCGCGCCACCCCAGTTCAGCAAGAACAAGAACGCGGCTAATGCCGAAGCGGGATAACTCACGACGAGCTGATTAAACACTCCAGAGACCATCTCTAAAGCAGGCAGGCAGGAATGCGCGGCCGCAGCACGCCAGTCGATTGGCTTGGGGGCGGGCCAGTTCACCAAATTATAAAGTGAAAGACGCAAGTCTCCCAGTTGCCAGTCTAGCACCAATTGGAACAACACATACGAGCAGCTCAGTACAGCGAGCCAAATCCAAATCCGGGGATGCCGGTTCACAATGCGCAGCCCGTCCCCAAAAAACCGGGCAACAGGATTGGTCAGGATGAGGAGAGTATACCCGAACATGCAGGCGCCGATTTCGAACCCGGCACGAGTCCAGTCGATTCCTGTCAGCTCAGGAATTGGCCAGCTCACTCGAGGCAGCCTGAGTCTCGTTTTCCGCGTGTGTTCCGACCAGGTCGGCCGTGCGTCGATACTCGGTTGCGCGCCCGATATTTGCCACCGTTAAAAACTGAGGTCCACCCAGCAGACTAGCTCCGAAGAACACTTCCGCGGCGCGAAGCATCTTCTCGATGTTCTCCATGATTTCTTCAGGAGCGTTGCCCATCACTACCATCCCATTGTTTTGGAGCAGAATCACTTTCGGATCGGTGCGGGCCCGATCCCGCCACAGGTTCACCTTGGTCCGTACCTCCTTGGCAAGCGCGGTGCCCGGATCGGCATAGGGTACGAGAGCGGTGGCTAGTCCGCAGTTGAATATTTCATTTAAAGTGATGCGGCGATCGGCAAATTGTCGGGCGCGGGGAGAAGCGAGGATCTGATTGACGGTTACCGGTTGCACATGAGCGAGCAGGCGGTTCTCGGAACGTTGGAGCAAATCAGCAACGAAATAGGCTTCGGGCCCTGGAACCTGCAAATCGTCTCCGAGCCGGGATGCAAGCAGGGTTTCTTCCTCGGTTTGTTTTCGAATCTGATCGGTTTTCAATAGCTCGATCAGCGGCCTCCCATCGAAATGAATAAAATCACCTCGATCCAAGCTGCCTAAACGGGCACCTGGGCGACTGACTACTAAGTGTCCGTCGATTTTTGCTCCGACCAACCCTTCATCGAAAAGAACGACCTTAGCTGGATGGCTCCCCAATTGGCGCGCGAGATCGACCAGGATGTCTACTAAATCCATAAGCTAGTGCGTCGAGTTTGAGTTGTGACCACCTCACCTGGTATCTCCAGGATCAGCTGGCTCATTTTTCAAGGCGCGAACCAGCATATGTAAATCGATCGGCCGCCGATGAGCAATGTGGAAAATCAGCGGGAGAGTAGAAATGGTGGTGTTTCTGGCTGGAAGCCGCTGACGGAGTCGGCTCGGCTAGGAGCGGGATCCAAGGCAATGCACCCGACGGCAATCAATCTTCGCAAACAGATGGCGCTCCTACCGAGCTGGATCTACAAATATTTGGCTCCTCCGGAGCCGTTGCGTTTGGATCTATCAATATCCGGCTCCTCCGGAGCCGTGGCCTTTGGATCTATGAATTTCTGGCTATCCCGGAGCCGTTGCGTTTGGATCTATGAATTTCTGGCTACTCCGGAGCCGTTTCTCAACCGTCTGCCAGGCTGTAATGAGTCGCGGCTTCGCCGCTAGCGACGGGCTGCAGATCGCGTTCGTTTTTTCAATTCGCCTGGGCGGGCTCGGCTCTGATGTGCGCCGGCTGCGTCGCTAGTACTTAGCGCCTGAGTCTGTAGCCCTACTTGGCAAACCCCCAGTGACTCGTAAACGGCCAATACACGAAGAAGCCGCGCCCGACTACATTGTCAGCGGGCACAAACCCCCAATAACGGCTATCCAAACTGTTGGCGCTATTGTCGCCCAATGCAAAATAGGAGTTGGTAGGCACTGTCACGGTGTCGTTAGGCGTTCCCAGGAAGCGCATCGGTTGGCCGTGCTGGTTCGTATAGCCGCCATAGCCGTTTTGACCGGACTCAACCCGTCTAAAAGCAGCATGTTGAGCAGGTTGACCATTGATGAAAAGATTCGGCTCGGCGATCCGCAGGGTATCACCCGGAACACCGGCCAGCCGTTTAATGAAATGCTGGCTCGAACCGTCCGGGCTCACAATGCCAAGGATCCCATTGGTTTTGAAAACAAAAATATCGGCTCGTTGCGGCGCCGCAAAGTTGTAGGTCACTTTATCGACAAATAC
>JAFAVN010000236.1 GCA_019242435.1 Verrucomicrobiota bacterium
TTAGGGATCTCAGGGAAAATTGGGCACCGGTGACAAGTCTTGTTGTCTTCGCGGTTGGACTCACAACCGCTGCTGTCGCGGTCGTCACTCACGCGCTGGTGCCGGCGATGCCATGGGCCACGGCTATTGCTTTGGGGGCGGTGGTCGCTCCTCCGGACGCCGCAGCCGCAACTGCTGTACTCCGCCCCTTGAGACCACCCTATCGACTCCTGACTATTCTCGAAGGCGAAAGCCTCTTAAATGACGCCAGTGCACTCTTAATTTTCCGTCTCGCCGTTGGTGCTGTTGGGGCCGGCGGCTTCTCCATGGGTGCAGTTGCGCCGACTTTCTTATTTGCGGTGGCCGGCAGCGCAATTGTCGGGCCAGCACTTGGGTTCCTCGTAGTTCAGCTGCTTCAACGTATACGGCACGTACCAACAGCGATCATTATGCAGTTCCTGACCACGTTTGGGGTTTGGATACTTGCCGACAGTATTGGGCTCTCGGGCGTACTGACCATGGTATGCTATGCCATTATGGTTGCGCGGATCTCGCCTGCCCGGACTCCCGCATGGATACGCATTCCCACCTATGCAGTGTGGGAGACGGTTATCTTCGCGCTAAACATCTTAGCGTTTATCTTCATCGGGCTGCAAATCCGCCCGATTTTGGAAGGCCTTGAAGCAGCAAGACGTGGACAATACTTCGTCGTTGCCGGCGCAGTTCTGATAACGGTAATCGTGGTCCGCCCAGTCTGGCATATGTTCTTCAATGCTATCCTCAGATTGAAAAATCGCCGATTCGGTTTTCATCCGCCACGTCCGATGCTTCGACCAACCGTTGGAGGAGGGTTAATAATTTCCTGGGCCGGAATGCGGGGCATCGTCTCCCTGGCGGCGGCGATGGCACTGCCGAACAAGTTTGCCTATCGTGACTTGATTGTTTTGACCGCTTTCTCAGTCGTACTGGGTACGCTGGTAATCCAAGGACTAACGCTCAAGCCCCTATTGCGGTCGCTCGCGTTGGGTGACGATGACCCGGTAAGTCGAGAAGTGATCGCAGCTCGCGAGCGCGCCTTGCAGGTGGCGCTTGAAAGCTTCGCTGGAGACCGGTCACCAACAGCTGAACTCGTTCGCCAGGACCTGAGCGCCCGTCTGGCCTACGATCAAGCGGATCGTGAAGTCGCGAGTACGACGACTTCCAACTGGGGCTTAATTTACCGAGGCGCCCTACAGGCGGCCCGACAAACGGTGCTTGCGATGCGTGCCAACAACGAGATAGGCGACGATGCGTTTCATCGATTGGAAGAAGAATTAGACTGGCTTGAGGTCGGAGTCGGTAACTAAGCTTGGCAACCGCCGATTGTTCAGGTCGTTGGTGGTTAGTTTCTGCTTTCCTCGCGCTCTACTCCTAGGGTACCAATTGGGCGCCCATGAAACGGGATTTTTTCGGATTACCTCTAACGATCTTCCTACTGATTGCGACTCTGATCGCTGGTTGTGCCAATAACAGTCAGAGTACCGAAGGGACACTGTCGGCGGCCGGGTTCAATGTTGTCATTGCCACCACTTCGCAACAGCTACAACATTTGGCGACTCTGCCGCCGTATAAAATGATGCACATCAAGCGCAATGGTAGCGACCGATATGTTTACGCGGATCCGTCTCGTAAACTGATCTATGTGGGCGGGGTGCTTGCCTATCAACGGTATAAGGACCTACGCTTGGCTAAGAATCTGTCTCAACAGGATGTGCAGGATGCGGAATTTAATCTAGAGATTGCGTCCGGGTGGGGCGTTTGGGGAGACTTTTAGCCAGAGGCTAAACTTCTACCGAAATCTTTGTCACGCCGAAAGGGATGTATATCAACGGGCCGTGGACCAAATCCTTTTCACAGAAGATCACAAAGAACACGAAACCAGATCTTTTGAAGAGGAGTTGAAAAAAATGGAGAATACCCGATATCAAATTCTCGCCCAACCCTGGGTTCTACTATCTCTGTTGCCTCAGCTTCCCTCTATTCAAACTATCTGTCTTTGTGTCCTTTGTGGCTTTTGTGTGAAAGATAATAGGGCAACAGGCCGTTTAGATACGTCCCAATGTCTTTGCCTTTCCTCCGGTGCTTACCAAGTCATCCGGCTCTGTAAAAAGTCGGCCTTGACTCACGGTCGTTCCGTCTCGTTCGTTGATCTATCATGAGTACGAGAACCGAGAAATTAACTAACCTGCCGGAAATCGTCTCACGCGCAGAGTGGCAAAAAGCGCGCGATCGATTGCTGGTGAAAGAGAAGGCTGCGACGCGGGCCCATGACGCCCTGGCCGCCGAGCGACGCCGGTTGCCGATGGTCCGAATCGAAAAGGATTATGTCTTTGACGGACCGAACGGTAAGACGCACTTACTCGGATTATTCGAGAGACGCCGCCAACTCATCATCTACCATTTCATGTTTGCGCCCGGAGTTGAGGGTTGGCCTTCGGCTGGGTGCCCCGGTTGCTCGCTGGTCGTCGACCACATCGGCCCGCTCGCACATCTTAACGCCCGCGATACTTCCCTGGCCCTAGTCTCACGCGCACCGCTGGCCGATCTCGAGGCCTATAAGCGACGCATGGGGTGGAACGTCCCGTGGTATTCCTCAGCGGAGAATGATTTCAACGATGACTTCGGCCTCACGACCGAAGAAGGCGAGACCTTTGGGCTGAGTGCCTTCCTTCGCGATGGCGAGAACATCTTTCACACCTATTTCACAACCGATCGTGCTCTCGAAGCACTGGCTAACAACTTTACGCTGCTCGATTGGACCGTTCTCGGCCGTCAAGAGGAATGGGAGGACTCGCCGGCTGGCTGGCCTCAGTCAGCACCTTACGTATGGTGGCACCGCCACGACGAATACACATAAATTTAGTAGTGAGCTGGGCCGCGGATTAATTTCGCTTGAAGACCAGGAGGCTCAAATTAAGCCCGGAAAGCGAAGGCTCTTGCCTTTCTGGAAGTTGCATGGCTAGCATGCTACTCAGTATGAATACGCGAGGCGCGTTAATCCACAAGCAGGTGTTAGCAGCCCTGATGTTTTCTTTATGCTCGTCTCTGCAAGAAACTAAGGCTGACCCGTCAAACTATGACTGGTACGAGATTAGAACAAGTCAAACCACACCGCCAGAGTTTGTCTATGTCAATCTGAATCGAACTAACTATATTTCTTGGGAAGCGGGTAATACTGTAACTTTTGCGGGATTCGGTACCTTTCAAGTTACCAATCCAGAAGCGTTGCGGGATCACTTAGAAGCGTCGAGTCACTGGGTGAGCGTCGTTTACACTGGTCGAAGCAGAGGTTGGGGTTTTATAAACCTTCGCTTCGTCACGAGTTATCATCATTTTGACAACCCCAATCAGGCCGACGGAATATCGGTTGGAGGCGGTAGCCTAGGCGCGCAAACACTCGATAAGGATAAAATAAAGCAGGAATTCGGAATTCCTTGATTCCGTCGCCCGCTTCAAGGTAGTGCTTATAGCAGCTTCAGAAATTCGATTATCGCTTCGTTTACCTCCTGCGGTCGTTCTTGCTGAGTCCAATGGCCGCACCCTGGCAAAATCAGCGTCTTTTGCAGTTCAGGCACATCATTCCGTAAGTTGGAGATCAGCTGATCCATGCCACGGAACGCCAGCACCAGGTCACGATCGCCGGCAACGAGCAGTGCCGGCACGGTTACCTTTGAACCCGAAAAAGGCGCTAGTAGCTCCCAATTGCGATTTATATTCCGATACCAGTTTAGACCGCCTCGGTACCCGGTTCGCTTGAACTCATCCACGTAAACGTCGACATCTGCTTCAGTAAGCCATGGGGGCAGGGAAGCTGGATTTACCCAGTTGGCCATCAGCCCGCCTTTACGGGGCACCATGAAAACGTGACCTTCTGCCTCGATGGGAGCTTGTGGGGCATTACCGGATGCGCTGTAAAGCATCGAGCGAACACTGAAACGCACGTCACGCTCTAAATCCGCCTCAGCAACTCCCGGAGACTGGAAGTAGGTTTGATAAAATACCGCGTCCTCAGTCTCTGGAACACTTCTGCTCGGATGAGCCTGGCCTCGAGCGATAAAAGGAACACTCAAGCCGATTACGCCGCGGAAACGGTCGGGGCGAAGGAGGGCGGCATGCCAGGCTACCGGGGCGCCCCAATCGTGGCCGGCTATCACCGCTGTTTCCTGGCCGATGGCATCAAGTAAGCCAACCATATCTCCAACCAAATGAAGCAGCGTATATTGGTCAATGGCCTCAGGCCGATCCGTCTGACCATAGCCCCGCATATCAGGAGCCACCGCGTGGAAGCCGGCAGCGGCTAACCCCTTCAGCTGGTGGCGCCAGGAATACCATAGTTCCGGGAACCCGTGACAGAGCAACACCACCGGACCTTCCCCTTGTTCGGCTAAATGCATTCGAATACCGTTCGTTTCGATAAAGCGATGTGTTAGTTTTTCCATTCCATATTGGCAGCCGGCTGTGATCCGGCTTACCACCCATCAATTTATCATCTGTCATTTGTCATCTGTTATGCCCGAGCTTCAGGCGAGGGCCGCGAATCTGGTTCTGAGCTAATTACCAGCGTACCTTTATCCAGCAAGAGTTCGCCATCGACATAGAGAGTGGCGTTCCTGATGAGGCCATCGAGATGAATGGGTACGTTTACCGTACCGCCCATTCCGGCGTTATTACCGAGAGCGATGTGCACCGTACCTAAGGCTTTTTCGTCTTCCAGAATACAACCCGAAACGATTGCCAGATTGTTAGTGCCAACCCCCAATTCGGCAATGTTATAAGCCTCGGGCCCGTGCGCCGAAAGGTAGCGGTCAAGCTCCCGAGCTGCCTCGGAGGTTGAGACGATCCGGGCAACACCACATTCGACCTGTAGTTCGATTGGCTCCCTCAATATGCCGAGATCGGCGACCGAGCCATCGAAGACAATCTTGCCATTCGTGGTGCCTTCCATGGGTGCGAAGAAAGCCTCACCCGCAGGCAGGTTGCCGAAGTCTCCCCGTTGGGTCAGCAGGCCGGTGTCGGCACCCACGGTCCTACCTTGGCGTTCCAGTTCAAGTCTGGTGCCGAGTTCACTCTCCACTTTGAACTTTGAGGCTCCGCTTAGCTTTGCGGCGACCCGCTTTGTCAGACCAGCAATGCTCGCGTAATCAGCCGCCAGACAGCGGAGGACCATTTCTTTGGTCACGGTCGGAAGGCTGGCGATCCGGGCGCCGCGTGCGGACGCGATCCGACGCGCCTGGGTATGCGAAAGCGACTTGGCCGTTGGACAAAGCACGACGTTACTTTCCGCCATGAGTTGCGCAATCGGCGCCGGCGGTTCTTCACCGCTGTTCTTGCGCGGCAACATCTCAGCCAGAATCACCTCTGCCTCTTTGGCTCGCGCCTCTTGCCAAAAAGCGCGCGCAATCTCGATCCGGCCGGGATCAGCGCTGTCGGTGACGATAGACACGACCTCACCGGGTCGGATGCTGAGACAATGCTCCACCACGTTCCGAGCAGCTTGAGCTAACGCAGCGTCGATTGATTTCATGGTTCATCTTCCTCGATTCCTCCAGAGTTGGTCAAACTGCCGCCATACTTCGGCAGACTGTGAATCCGTCACCGGACGCAACCTCGTGTTCTGAAATGCCTCAATAGCTACAAGGCCTCCCTGCTCTCTGAAAACGAAGAGCTGGACTGATTCATTCGTGCGTTCAACGACCGATCCGTTCGCCTTTGTGATGCCGCCCTTGGTCCACGCTAACCAAACTCCAGGGGCGACCAACCTGATTTCTTCGATATGGAGATCGAGCGCCGTACCTTGAAGATGACTATCAAAAGCTCTCTGATGGCGGTTAGCGATCTCTGATGGTCCCGTGAGGGTCGCCCCATCGAACGCCACGAAACGGGCTTGAGGCGCAAACGCCGCAGCAAATTGCGCCCCGCTTCCAGCCAGCCATCCAGCTTGAAGTTCTTGAATGATGCGATGGATCTGAGTTGTTTCTGTTTTCATAAATCAGCTGTTAGCGCCTGATTCGTCCATTGGACGAAGCCTGTCCGCGAAGCGATGTATCCGCTAGGATACGTCTCTCAATATTGAGACATATTATAACGGAGGGAAAGTGTGTTTCGTAATTTCCAAAACTAGGAAGTCCCTGATGTCCCCCGAATCGTGAGGCCTCCAGTACACAGCTGACCGCAAGGTGATTAGCTTAGCCCTAGCTTAGCCCGAATGGATTCTTCAGTCTCGCTCAAGTCAATTGGTTCCGAAAAAAACAGCTGCAGGCACTCTATTCCGGTGCGCCAGTAAACCTCGATCAGGTTTCCGTCCGGATCAGTAAAATAGAAGGCAATCGACGTTACGAGGTTTAGTGCCGTTTTCACTTCGACTTTTCGATCAAGGACTCGGTGATAAAAAGATCGTAACTCCGCGAGTGAAGCCACCCTGAAGGCAAAATGGCGAAAATCCTGGTTCGCGAAAAGCGCTAGCTCATGACCCTCTTCCTCAGGACGACTGGTAAGGAAAGCGGACGCCCCAAACGGGTGGTCTGCGGAACTTCCTCCGACAATCTGCATGCCCATTACGTCTCGATAAAACTCGGCCGTCGCAGCAGGATCTCTCGCATATAGCCCAACATGACGAACCCCCGTATCTCCTCGACTAAGTACGGCTGGCGGTCTGATGGTGGTACTTTTCTCTTCCTGTTGAATCATAATTACTTATTTAAACACGCTGTCCTCCATTTCTTGCTAATGAACAGCAGCCACCCGAGTGATCAGCCGTTCTTTGCGCGAATTGCCGTAATTGTTGTCCAACCGATGTCAGATGCGGTAGCCAATTGCGAGGAGCACCAGGGTACGAAACTCGACAGTCTCTCCAACACACCGCTCTGCAATGATTGTCCGGATCGCCGCTCTGACCCGCTCGCGATCCGCCTGATTGAGAGCCGCGTAGGGTTGCATGTAACCATGCAGAGCCTCGGTATCCTCGAAATATGCGTCTCCAACGCCCCCTCTCCAGATGCCCTCGAACCGGTGAACCTCGATGGAGCCCAAGCCGGCAGCGCTCATCTCGGCCGATAACCTGCCAGCATCGCACAGGGCGAGCATGCCAGCGGGCATTGCAGGCGGTTTGAGATCAGGAAACACCGAGCGGAGCGCCGCCCCCATGACAACAAATGGGCCGCCGCCGGGTGGCTCAGCCCAGGTGGCGACGCAAGCCTTGCCGCCGGGGCGGACCACGCGAGCCTGCTCCCGGAGACCTCGGCGCCAGTCTGAAAACAGCATCACGCCAAAGATCGAAAATGCAGCATCGAAGCTTGCGTCCGCAACGGTGAGAGCTTCTCCGTCCATCTCTTGAGCCTTACATCGACGGAAGGGACGGAGCCGTTCCGTCAGCCGCCGGACCATGCCGGGCGCAACGTCTGTCGCTAGCACACTAGCGCCCCGCTCCGCCGCCGGACCACTCAGCGCCCCGGCGCCGGCAGCGATATCCAGGACCTGGGTACCCGGTCCGGCCCCCTCAAGGTCCAGAGCAGTGTTCGAAACGGGCCCGGTGATCCGGTGCGCGGTAGCTTCGTAGACAGCGGCAAAATCATCCCCATTTGAGGGTTGTTAGCCCGAAAGGTCGGGTCAGCCATTTCTTTCTCCCTGCCCAGTTTCGTCTTGGTTTCTAAAAGCGGTGCTCTCAGGCATAGTGCCCAGTCCCGATTAAGCTAGCGAGCGCAAACTATCAGTGCGCACTTTGCAATTTCGGGTTCAACAAAAAGGCGATCAGCAAGAGAAGTACGTATTTCATTGTTAGTTTTCCAGGGACGGACCTAGTCAATCGCCGGGCGGTATAACCGCGGAGGGACACTAAGAGCAGCTTTGGCCAACAGCTTCTCGAGCTGCTGAGGATGTGGTCGAGTCTGTTTTTGTTCCAGCTGGTGAACCAAGCTGGTGATCGCCGAATTCATCGGGGTCGGTAAACCAATCTTACGACCAAGCTTTGCCACATAACCATTGATGAAATCGACTTCCGTCCGCCGGCCGCGTTCCAGATCTTGCAACATAGACGCTTTAGCGTTCCCGTAGGCGGCAACCATTTCGTTAAGCCAACCATTTAGGGCGGCGGCAGGCGTCCCTTTCTTTGACCAGCCCGGCGGGATCGGTTCGACGATCATTCTTTCCGGTCTCGTTCCCGAGGCTAAGGCGACCGCGAGAGTCTCCTGGTAAACGCTACAGAAAATTTCTTTGCCGATGGATGAGCCGATGTATTCACCCATGGTCTGTCCGCTAATTGCCCCGATAGTAGTTACTGAGCAATTGATCAGTAATTTCGCCCAGATAGCCGCACGCAGGTTTGAAGTGACGCGAATTTTAAAGGCGTTTCCTAGGGCCTCTTCAATCCAAACGGCACGCTCCGACCCGCCGCCGTCAATTTCGCCCACGATGAGATCGCCGGAGTTACGCTGCTCAAACCTGCCGGGTTCGATCATGGTGGCGGCGAGATTAGAGATCCCGCCGAGGACGGTTCCACGCCCAAGCCGATCGGCAAGCATCAGTGGTACGCATCCGTTTTGGATTGATAAGATCGCACCTTCGCGCCGAAGCAGATCAGGAAGCTGCGACGACATTTCCAATGCTTCATTCGCCTTGGTGGCCAAGAGAATGAGATCAAACTTTTCGGCCGTTCTGTAAGCCTGAATCGTAGCCACTCGAAATGCCGGGACGACGATCGATTCACCGAAACCCGAAACTTCCAGGCCCGAAAAGCGGAGCGCTCTGGCCACCTGCTCGTCGCGAGCCGCCATAAATACAGAAACTCCGGCGTCCAGCGCCCGGGCTGCGAAAGTTCCGCCCAACGCACCGATGCCAATTATCAATATGCGGGTTCTTTTATCCGCGTTAGATCCGTGAGATTGCTTCATTTTCTTCAAAGCGGCTAACTGCTCCGGTATTGGTGCTGCAAAGGATTGCACCGTTGCCAGTGTCTGCGGGAGAAGACCGAATAGCCGCCATTCGGTATTAGCTAAGACCGACACCCCGAAAGTAGATGCAAATTTCAGGGTGTAGGGGGTTTTGTTTCAAATGCCGTAATTGCTGTCCGAAAATCCAGATGCCGGTCACCGGGTAAAGACTGCCTCACCATGGGAGTGGCCCTTGCTCGTTCGCGAACGGCCCGGCGGACCGTTTGCGTCAAGGAGCGAGGGTCGCAACCAAATCCTTGGTTGGGCCCGGTGACCAGGGCGACAGGTTTGTCGTACATAATAATCTCCTTTTTTTTCCTTGAACTGTGGCCAACACCGCCTGGCTATGCTAAAGAGAAAGCTAAGCGGAACCACGTTCCGATTGTATACGGAACATTGTTCCGTTTGCAAGCGGTTATTTGATGAAAGAAAAAAACAAAGCTCGAGTTGCTATCTCAAAGTCCCACGGCAGCCAGAAGCGACGCGGGCGACGCGTGCGCGCCGACGCCCAGCGCAACCTTGATACGTTGCTCCGCTCGGCCATGGAGGTGTTCGCGGTCTCTGGAGTGGACGCTCCTGTACGGCAAATCGCAGAAAAGGCCGGCGTTGGCATCGGCACGGTTTACCGCCACTTTCCACAGCGTTCGGACCTGATCGTAGCCGTCTTCCGCCGCGAGGTCGATGCCTGTGCAAATGCTGCCGGGCTGCTGGCAGCCGAGTACCGACCCGGCGAGGCGCTGGCTCGGTGGATGCAGCGTTACGTCGACTTCATTTCCGCCAAACGCGGACTAGCAGCAGCTTTATACTCGGGCGACCCGGCGTATGACACCGTGCCCTTTTATTTCCGAAAGCGACTCCGGCCCGCGCTCCAGACCTTGTTGGAAGCAGCCGCCGCAGCGGGCGAGGTGCGCGCCGGGGTTGAGCCGGACGACCTGTTGCGAGCCGTCTCGAGCCTTTGTGCGCCGGCTGGTCACAACAGCGATCCCGCGCAAGCTCGACGCATGGTTGCGCTGCTGGCCGACGGCTTACGCTATGGCGCAAGGCCCTCCCGCAAACACTCATCCTCGTAGGAGTGGTTGGCTCACCTGCCACCGGGATTTGTGACGGCCCAGGGGAAGCTCGCGTATTGCTAACCTAAGTTTTCCTGAATAGCTTTAGCCCCCTGATTCGAATCCGGGGTACAGCATCATCCCCCCATCCACATAGACGCTCGTCCCGGTAATGTAGTCGGCATAGTCTGAAGCCAGAAAGGCAGCCAAGCGCCCGATTTCCTCAGGTTCCCCGATTCTCTTGTAAGGAATCAGGGGCATCAGGGCATTGTAGGCTTCACGGTTCTCCCAGGCCGACTCGTTCATCGGTGTACGGATCGCTCCCGGACAAATGCTGTTAACCCTGATTTTAAGCGCTGCTACTTCCTGCGCGATACTCTTCATGAGGAGCATGACTCCTCCTTTTGACGCCGCGTAGTTGACGTGTCCCGCCCAGGGAATGGCTTCGTGTACCGAACTGATACAGATGATCTTCCCGGCAGATACCGAAACCGTGCTAACAACGCCACGACGTTTGAACTCGCGGATCGCCTCTCGGGCACAAAGGAATTGGCCCGTGAGATTGGTAGCGATCACGGAATTCCATTGTCCGATGGTCATACCGTCTACGGGTGCATTGCTCTGAATACCTGCGTTGTTGACCAGAATATCGACGGTTCCAAACTCCTCAATTGCCCTCTTAAACATGGTTTGCACCTGGGCCTCTTGCGACACGTCGGCGAGAATTGGAATTGCTTTGCTCCCTATCGTTTGAATAGCTGATACGACTTCATCTGCCGCCTCGGAAGACCCGATAAAGTTTACGACGACATCGGCGCCGGCTTCTGCCAGCGCCAAGGCTACGGCTCGGCCTATTCCGGAACTTGCACCTGTCACCAGGGCTTTCTGCCCCCCCAGTAATCCGCGGAAAGGAAACATCGGTTTCCCTTTAAACAATGAACTGCCTCAGAAATTGATAGGATTGCCGCAAGGCTTCTTGCCTCCCCTCCAACGAATATTCATACGCTCGATCTTCGACTTCCACACAGACCGGGCCACGATATTCAATGTCCGTAAGCGCGGAAAAAAACTGGTTCCATTGAACGTCACCGAATCCGGGAAGTTTAGGTATATGCCAACCGAGGCCCAGAATCCCGCGATCGTACAAACGATCTGCCAGAGTTTTGTCGTCCTTGGCATGTACGTGAACAATTCTGTCCTTAAAGTCATATAGCGCTCGCACATAGTCG
>JAFAVN010000394.1 GCA_019242435.1 Verrucomicrobiota bacterium
GGGTTCGCCAGTCGCGTCGGCCGGAGTGACACCGCTTTCAGCTATCGCGATGCTAAGTGGTCGATGGTGATCGTTGGGGTGGATCCCGATCCTGCAAATGCGGCCAAGATCACGACTTGGACAAAAGACTATTGGGCCGCGTTACACCCGTACAGCATGGGTGGCGCTTACGTGAACTTCATGATGGATGAAGGCGGGGAGCGAATTAAAGCGACCTATCGGGATAACTATGCACGCTTGGTAGAAATCAAACGTACATACGACCCGACTAATTTCTTCCATATCAACCAGAACATTGCCCCCTAACCAAACCATGCCTGTGAAAGGAATGTATGGGCACTAATTCGCTCGACTTTCGTTGTGTCAAAGTCATCGCAATCTCGGTCGTAGACCTGGAGCGCGCACACAAATTTTATTCTCAAACGCTAGGGTTGTTGCCTTTCTACGAAGATGGGCAGCACGTAGGATATAGAATCGGTGAAACCATCTTGATGCTGAAGGATAACTGGGAGCATCCCACTAAAGAACCAAACCCGCGAATTACCCTTCAGACCGATGATGCGACGGTAACAGAGAAAGAGCTGCGTTCACGAGGAGTGACCATCTCGGACCCGGTAGAGGTCTATGACAAGGTTCATGCAGTAGGAAGTTTCCTGGATAGCGAGGGTAATAAGTTCTGGTATTGTTCATATTTACAAGAACCTGGTTAGGCGTGCCCTTTACTAGCGGTAAAGCCGACAAAGACTAAGGCAGCCCTGGGAAACGGGTCGTGCTGAAATCCTCGCTTTGCATTGTGGCCACCGGGTACGCGCAATAATCGGCGGCGTAAAACGCGCTGGGCCGATGATTGCCCGAAATGCCAATTCCACCGAAGGGCGCGGCACTACTGGCGCCGGTGGTTGGCCGATTCCAATTGATGATCCCGGCACGAACCTGCCGCCGAAACAACGCGAAGTTTTTTTCATTGCCGCCGATCAATCCCGCTGCCAGACCAAACCTGGTCTGGTTAGCCATTGAGATGGCCGATTCGAAACTGTCCGCTTTACTTACCTGCAAGAGGGGGCCGAAGATCTCTTCGTCTGGAGGCGACGGCAGGGCAGTCACCTCTATTAGTCCCGGCCGTAAAAACGGTAATCCAGCAGCGGCAGGACGGCATTGCACCAGAACTTTCGCACCCTGGCGGATCAGGTCGTCTTGAGCTTTCAGGACGTAGGAGGCAGCTGCGGTATTGATGACTGGGCCCATAAAAGGCTCCGGATTCTGATCAGGCGCGCCTACCACGATGCCTTCAGTGACGTGAAAAAGTTCCCCCAGCACATCGTCATCGACCAAAATTAGCCGCCGGCTGCAAGTGCAGCGCTGTCCGCTGCTGATAAAAGCTGATACTGCGATGATCCTGGCCGCAACCGCCACGTTAGTTGAATCCAGAACCACCAGAGGATTGTTCCCACCCATTTCCAGCGCCAGGATCACGTCTGGGCGCCCGGCAAATCGTTGATGAATTTTAATCCCGGTTCTGGCGCTTCCGGTAAAGAAAACACCGGCAATCTCCTGTCGTTGCAAGATGAATTCTGCAGTCTCGGCGCCGCCTTGCACCACGTTCAAACAACCTGCTGGTAGCCCTGCTTGCCGCCAACAGTCTGCCATTAAGGCACCCGTATTCGGCGTGAGTTCGCTGGGCTTGAATACGATACTATTTCCCGCGATCAATGCCGGCACAATATGGCCGTTTGGCAAATGAGCCGGGAAATTGAAAGGACCGAGAACTGCCACCACCCCATGCGGCGTATGCGATAAAATCGATCGCGTATTTCCCGTCTGCTCTACGTGATACCCGGTGCGTTGCCGATAAGCTTCAATGCTTAGCTCGACTTTCTTCATCACGGTGTCTACTTCCTGACTTGATTCCCAGAACGGTTTTCCGGTCTCGCCCGAAATCGCGGCCAGAAATTCAGGGCGGCGTGATTGCACAATCGCTGCGAATCGCCGCGCTATTTCAATCCTTTGTTCGAAGGTGTTTTCCGCCCATCTTGGGAAAGCGGCCGTTGCCGCCTCGAATGCCGCCTTAACATCATCCGCATCGCCATGCTTAATTTCGAAAACCGGCTTACCAGTCACTGGGTTGATTGAATCCAGCGGTTCGCCCTTCCCCGGAACCCACTTTCCACCAATGAAGTGATCAAACATAGAATTTAGGAGCTTGAATTTAGAATCTAGAATAGCAGGCACGAATTGGAACCGAGCCAAACCAATCAGACACGGCGGGTAGCCGCGCCAGGGAATGCTGCTTCGAGGCAAATTTAACCGGGTTCAGCCGGTTCAACGATTCCTCACTTGTTATTCGTCGTCCGCAGGCGGTAGATATCCCGGATTGGATGCCCATCGATAAGATTAGGTTCGATGCCGCCTAACTTGGTCCCATCGTAAATCTGAATACCCATGTAAAAATAGAGCGGGCAAATCGGTGTCCCTTGGTTCAGTAGGATATCCTCGGCTTGATTTAAAATGGTGAAGCGCCTCGCTTCGTCAGGTTCTTTGGCGGCGGCAGCAATCAGACTATCATAAGTTGGATTGCTCCAACCTGTCCGATTATTTCCGCCATTAGTAACGAAACATTCCAGGAAAGTGTTGGGATCATTGTAGTCACCGATCCAACTTGACCGACAAAAATCATAATCGAGGCGATTCATCGAATTGAGATAGACCTTCCATTCCTGCTTAATTAATTCGACATGAATACCGAGCTCTTCGGCAAGCATGCTCTGGATCTCAATCGCAATGTCCTCGTTCAGCTTTTTGTTGTCATACAAATACGAAACCGCCGGAAACCCTTTGCCATTCGGGTAACCGGCTTCGGCGAGTAGGGCTCGAGCGCGTTCGGGATCCCGATTGAACATATGCGGCGGTTTATAACCGTTTCCGGTTCCCGGCGGTGTAAACGAATAGGCGGGCGGCTCTCCAGCCTGGGTAATTTTTTGAATTATTCGTTCCCGATCAATCACCATAGCGAAAGCCTGACGCACCCGAGGGTCGGTAAAAGGTTTCCGGGTAACATTAAATCGAATGAAATAATCGCCTAGAAAGGGAGCCGCATGGAAATCGGAACGCGTCTTCAGCTCCGGGATTAATGAGGACGGCGTTAGTCCTTTATCAAGGATCAGATCAGCAACCTTCGACGCGTAGAAATTATAAGCCGTAATCGCGTTATCAATTGGTAAAAGATCCACCGTTTCCAAGTGAACATTCTTCGCATCCCAGAAATAGGGGTTCTTTTTTAACCGGATCCGATAGTTAAGCTTCCATTGATCAAGCAGGAAAGGGCCATTGTTGACCAGCTTATGGGGTTTGATCCAGTCATCGCCGTACTTCTGGATTGAAGGCAGATGAACCGGCAAGTACGTCATAAAACAACAAAGGTCCAGGAAGTAAGGCGTCGGATTCTCCAGTTCCACCTGAAGAGTGTGGGCGTCGAGCGCTTTGACACCAACGGTCGAGAAATCAGTGGTCTTGCTCTCGTTGAAAGCCTCCGCATTTTTGATCGGGTACAAAATATAAGCGTACTCCGACGCCGTTTCCGGCAATAGAACGCGCCTCCAGGAACCCACAAAATCGGTTGCCGTAACTGGATCACCGTTGCTCCACTTGGCTTCAGGCCGCAGATGAAAAGTGTAAATACGCCGGTCCGCCGAGATATCCCAGGATCGAGCGATCCCGGGCTTAGGCTGCCCAGATTGATCAAAGTGCAGCAAGCCTTCGAATAGACAGTAGGCAACCCTCCCGTCCAACTGGCCGGTGATGATGGCCGGGTCGATCGACTCGGGCTCAGCCCCGTTGAGCACGACAAGGTCGGCTCGAGAGTCTCGGGAATCGCAGGAGGCCAGGAGGAGTGTGCAAAGCCAGGCGAGAACGAGCGTGAAAGTAGCGCAAACGGACCCCATGCTGGTGGGGCGAAAACCCGACTTCTCGAGGCGTTGCGAAGTCGGGATTTCGCCCCACCGTGATGGGCGGGATTTCATCTTCGGTATTTCCGTGCGTTCAGTCCGCGTTGATTCCCCTCGCTCAGTGAGAAGGCGTCGGGCTGGAGGTCTGTAAAGGGCTAGAGGTCGGTGATGGAGTAGCGTTTGGTGTCACAAAAGGACTTGGACCCGCAGTGGAGGATGGGGTGGTGCCGCCGGTAGCTTGTGGCCGGGCGGGGCTTTTTGGGCTGACTAACGGTTGTGCGCCCGGGGTGACAACCCTCGCCGGCTTAGGAGCGGTCGTGGCGTTCGGAGCGGGTTTCGTCAGTTCGTTCTCCAAAAGGCCAACTCGCCTTTCGGCACTCTGCCTGGCAATCAGGATCGTTAACAAGAGGGTGACTGCAAAAAAGATTCCTCCGAGGTAGGCCGTGGCCTTAGTGAGCACGGTAGTGGTTTGCGCCCCGAAGATGTTTTCTGTCATCCCTGATCCGAAAGCCGCCCCTAGTCCCTCGCTCCGTGGTCTTTGCATCAATACCACGAGGGTCAGGAGCACGCACACGATCACCAGGATCGTGAGCAGAATCGGGATCAGAATGGACAGCCACATAGAAAGGGCGCCAATATGTGTTGGGTTAGGGGAGTTGTAAAGGGGGGGCGTGCGACATCGGCATGGCGCGGGTCAGCGTATTGGCTACATCCCGACGCACCGCCTCCTTGCCCGTCCTATAGGGCCTATATGACATATATGACCTATGGACCTATAAGCTTATGAGGCGTCCCCCCTTGGCGCTCGGCTTCGGATCCTACCCGCCAACGCCGACCCCAACCGCACTAGTCGTCAATCACTTCTCGTGCTTCCGTGTTCACGCATGACCCGAGCGCTTCTGCTTTTAATCGCTGCCTGCGGAATCACCATGGCGGAGCCAATCCATTATCCGGCCGCAGAGCAACAGGACATCGTTGACGATTACTTCGGGACCAAAGTTCCGGACCCGTATCGCTGGCTGGAGAACACCGATTCACCCGAGACGGCTGCCTGGGTCGAAGCACAGAATCGCGTCACTCTTCCTTACCTGGAAAAACTCCCGGACCGCGAGGATTTCCATGAGCGGCTAATGAAGCTTTTGAATTACGAACGATTCAGTACCCCTTTTTGGGAAGGTGGACGCTATTTCTACCGGAGGAATAACGGGCTTCAGAATCAGAGCGTGATCTATACCGCCAGAGATCTCAATGACACCCCTCAACTTGTCCTTGATCCAAACGAGCTTGCCAAAGACGGAACCGTCTCGGTCACACTCATGGATGTCAGTAACAACGGCAAACTCTTTGCCTACGGCCTGGAGTCGAGCGGTTCAGACTGGACCGAAATCCATGTCAAAGATCTCGAGTCCGGCCGAGATCTTCCGGATGTCATCAAATGGGTCAAGTATTCCGACCTTGGCTGGACCAAAGACAATCTAGGATTTTTCTACACTCGCTATCCCCGGCCCGATAACGAGACCGATCGGAAGCTGGCCAAGCTGGAAGCTCCCGCCATCTACTATCACCGATTGGGAGACTCTCAGGACCAGGACACACTGGTTTATCAAAGGAACGACGCGCCGCAATGGTTCCTTTCAGCCTCGACTTCAAAAGATGGCCGGTACCTGGTCATCATCGTCTCCCAAAATGAAAAGAGCAGAGATGCCATTTATGTAAAAAACCTGGGCGACGCTCAGAACCCGAAGATCAATGCGCCGGCGCAGCCAGTGGTAGACCAATTCGATGCGAACTATTCGCTGGTAACAGTACTCGGCGACCGGCTTTTTTTACGAACAGATAAGGACGCACCCACCTACAAAGTCGTTTCCATCGATCTGGCGCAAGTAAAACCAAACCAGGTCGAACAGGTAATTCCGCCTGCGAAAGATCTTTTGGAAGGAGCCGCGTTGGTTGGAGGGAAATTGGTGCTGAATTACCTGGTTGATGCGAAAAGCGAACTGAAGGTGGTATCCCTGCACGACCAGTCGCAAACGGAAGTGCCGCTTCCTGCCTTGGGTTCAGTTGTCAGTATCAGTGGCGATCAGGATCGGCCGGAGCTTTTCTACTCGTTTACTTCTTTTTTGTACCCCGCTACCATCTTCCAGTACGACGTCGACTCCGGGCAGGGAGCTGTTTTTCGAAAACCCGCACTCGACATTGATGCCAACCAATACGTAACCGAACAGATCTTTTATCATTCGAAGGACGGGACCCGTATCCCGATGTTTATCGTGCGTCGAAAAGACAGCCAGTTGAACGGCAAAAATCTCGTTTACTTGACCGGTTACGGAGGTTTCAACATTTCGATGAAGCCTCTGTTTGCCGCGTCCTATTTCGCGTGGGTTCAAAAAGGAGGGATTTTGGCACAACCGAATCTCCGAGGAGGAGGGGAGTACGGCAGGGAATGGTACGAAGCGGGCACGCGTGAGCGAAAACAGAACGTGTTCGATGATTTTATCGCTGCCGCCGAGACGCTGATTGAGCTGAAGTACACTAGCCCGGAGCACCTTAGTATAACCGGTAAATCCAATGGCGGGTTGCTGGTAGGTGCATGTCTGACTCAAAGACCGGATCTTTTTGGAGCCGCTGTACCCGGAGTCGGTGTTCTTGATATGCTTCGATTCCAAAAGTTCACGGTTGGTTATGCCTGGATTTCAGATTACGGCAGCTCGGATAACCCAGACGACTTCAAGTATCTGATCAAATATTCTCCCTTACATAATATTCATCGCGGCACTTGCTATCCTGCTACATTGATCACGACGGCTGACCATGACGACCGAGTTGTACCCGGTCATTCATTCAAGTTCGCCGCCACCCTGCAAGCGGCCCAAGTTTGCGATCGCCCCGTCCTGATCCGAATCGAAACGAAGGCTGGTCACGGCGGAGGTAAACCGCTGACTAAAGCCATCGACGAAGCCGCGGATTGCATGGCCTTTATGTGGGACAATACAAAGTCTGAACCGCCGAAGAATCCTTAGCCTGCATTTTTCACGAAAGACGGCGGCCCAAACTTTTACCCGCTCGATTTCGTGAGAAATTCAGACTATCTCGAACCCTCCCTTCATGTCTGCTGCCCCCACAACCGCTGCAGCCCCCGTTGAGCGGATTTATCCGAAAGTCGCGCTTCGGTTGTTGCCGCTGCTTTTTCTTTGTTACGTCGTTGCCTATTTAGATCGGATCAACGTAGGGTTCGCCAAGCTCCAGATGCAGAGCGATCTGCACCTCAGCGATTCCGTGTACGGTTTGGCTTCGGGCATCTTTTTCTTTGGCTATCTGCTATTCGAAGTACCAAGTAATCTGCTGCTGGAACGAATCGGCGCCCGGCTCTGGATCGCTCGAATCATGATTTCCTGGGGGATAATCTCCGGGGCGACACTGTTTGTGACATCGGCCGGAGCTTTCTACGCCTTGCGATTTTTGCTCGGGTTCGCCGAGGCCGGCTTTTTTCCGGGCATTATCCTTTATCTCACCTACTGGTTTCCTTCCCGGTGGCGCGCGCAAATTGTGGCCTGGTTCATGACCGCAGTCGCGGTGACCGGCGTTGTCGGTAATCCGCTTTCAGGATGGATCCTTCATGAGCTCACCGGTTTTGCTGGCCTCAGAGGCTGGCAAATGATTTTCCTGGTGGAAGCGATACCGGCGATGGTGCTTGGCATCATCGTGCCGTTTGTGCTTCCGAACGGAATTCGTTCCGCCCGGTGGTTGACGGATTCGGAGAAAGAAACACTCGAAGCAAATATCCATGTCGAAAACGCGGTTAAAAGCCGGCTACCTCTGGCCAGAGTTTTCATTGAGCCGAAGCTATTGACCCTTTCACTGATTTATTTTTGCAATTCGCTCGGGCTTTACGGGATCGGTTTCTGGTTACCGCAGATTATCAAAAACACCGGGGTCAACGATCCCCTGCAGGTAGGCTTACTATCCGCCATCCCCTACGGTTTTGCGGCCGTCGCCATGGTACTATTTGGGCGCAGTTCGGATCGAACCCATGAACGTCGTTGGCATTATTTTGGCGGATCGGTTGTGGGCGCTGTCGGACTGGTTATGACGGGAATGTACGGCCACAGCACGCTGTTAACCATGGCGGGAGTGACGCTCTCATCGATGGGGGTATTATCGCTCTTCCCCGTCTTTTGGCCGATCCCGGCTGGTATGTTAGCCGGCACCAGTGCGGCCGCAGGTATAGCTTGGATCAATTCGCTCGGCGGTCTAGCCGGTTTCTTCGGCCCAACCATCGTCGGGACCGTCACGGATCTAACGAAGAAACCAGACTTTGCCTTTTATCTGATCGCTGGCGCCGTTCTGTTAGGCGGAGTGCTAGTGTTGGCTATCGTACCGCGGACGAAGCGGCAACGGCAGTAAACACGGTCAATGATGGGGAAAGAGGCGAGCGGTGCCACCGGAGCCGAATGGGGGACGAAAATCTGCGCGTACCTGCAGTGGAAAGAAAGTAGCCCTCGACGCGCCAAGTTTTTCGCCCGTCCATAAGGGCTTCGAATGCGTTTGTCTCGTTGGGATGTGGCTGCCGCGTATCCGCTCTATAGCAACTCCTCCACTCCCTCGCGAAAACTGGGATAGCGCGGGGTCCAACCCTGAGAGCGCAGTTTCGCATTGCCGACCCGTTTATTTGTCCAACCTCGTTTTCTGTTGGGGTCCAGCGGTACAAAAGGAGGCAGCGGGTATTTCAGCCTGGCGCAGACCCAGGTAAACCATTGAAGCTGAGTTACTGGATCGTTGTCGGTAACATTGAAGACGCCGGGCCAGCGGTGAATCGCGGCCAGGCGGCAGGCAGACACCGCGTCGTCCCGATGAATCGAATTGATAATGCGTTTACCATCTCCTTCGATGCCCGCCTCACCCGACAGCAGTTTCCGGAGCGGAACGCAGCGGCCTGGCCCGTACAAGCCTGACAAACGCAGCACGGTTCCTCTACGGGCCAGGACCATTTCTTCCGCTTGACGCAGGATCGTGCCGGTCTCTCGTTGAGGCGCGGCCGGGGATTCCTCGGTGACTGCTGAACCGTCTATTTGCGCGTAGACGGAAGTTGAACTGGTAAAAATGAAATGTTGAAATTCTATTTCCTTCAGTAGTCGTTCGGCTGCTTCCAGAAAGATCTCGCGATAAGCGACCGGGCCACCTTGTCTGGAGCTGGCACAGTGAATGATCACGTCTTGTCCGTTCAGCCCTAAAGATCGTGGATTTTCGGTCCGGATATCGACCGCTAGTACCCGCAGCCCCTGTTGCCGGAGCGGAGCAGCCGACGTTTCCGAAAGAGTGATGCCTGCTGCTTCCCATCCCGTTCTCGCCAAATCCTTTAACAGCGCGGCTCCTAGATAACCGCAGCCAATGACTAAGACGCGACGCGCTGGATCGTCCCCCATAAAAATACGGTAGCCTGCATTTCTCACGGGCGCACAGGCACTCTTTCCTCGAGAATACCCCTTCCGTGAGAAATGCAGGCTTGCGAGCGCCGGTCTTTCATGTGATGGCAAGCGCTTGCGGCTTGCCTTTCCTGGAAAGGTCGTCGGCCATTTTACTTTTAGGCGTTTGAAAGAGCTCATCGAACAATTGCGGGCAAATATCGATCTCACGGTGAAGGACGTTGAGACCGCGGCCGGTTTCCTGGCGGATGGTCAACACTCGGACGAAGAAAAAGCTGAATTTCTGGCAGCACTTCGAGACAAAGGGGAGACCGGTGAAGAGGTCGGCTATTTTGCTGAGGCGTTTCTTAGGCTGGCAATAAGGCCGAGCACCGAATTCCGGGGGAGACCCAGCATTGACCTTTGTGGGACCGGGGGCGACCGCCTGGATCTGATCAATGTTTCTACGACGGCGATATTCATCGTGGCGGCAGGAGGAGCAGTCGTGGTTAAGCATGGTAATCGGGCGTTCACTTCGCGATCGGGTGGAGCCGACGTTCTGGAACGGCTTGGTATTCCGGTAACCGGTCCCCCGGAAAGAATGATCGCGGCCCTCGAGCAGACGGGAATCGGGTTTCTGTTTGCACCGTTGTATCACCCCGCCTTCCGTGCCGTTGCCGGTGCCCGCCAGAGATTGGCTGAACAAGGCGTGGCCACAGTGTTCAATCTTTTGGGGCCACTGTTGAATCCGCTCCGCCCGGCGTTTCAGTTGATCGGCGTTTTTTCACCAACGATTCTGGAAAAGTATG
>JAFAVN010000422.1 GCA_019242435.1 Verrucomicrobiota bacterium
AGCCCCACCAGGATCCCTTTCTCCAGCGAGAAATGCCGAAACCATCGTTCCAAGCGCGTGTCCTCGGGGCGTAGCCCGATCAGATGCGAATAGATTTTGGTAAACAGCCCGAAGAACAGGGTCTGGTATCCAATCAACATCAGCATCCCGCAAACCAACATGGAATTGCGCTCGGCTTGGATGCGGCCAACCGCTAACGGGCCGCCCGACATTAAGAGCATCCCGGCTAGTCCGATCAAAATCAGTGCCAGCCCCGGCCAGATAAACAACCAGCGAGGCGAAAACAACAACATAAACCGCAAGGTACGCCAACCATCCCGCCAGGTCCTGAGATGCGGCGGCCGGGACCGTCCATCCCGATACAGCGTGATCGGCACCTCGGTGATTCGCAGACCGTGCAGTGTTGCCTTGATCACCATCTCACAAGCGAACTCCATACCCGGCGCCATCAGGCTTAAACGCAGAATTGCCGCCCGGGAAAACGCGCGTAAACCACAATAGATATCAGTAACCGGTGCGCGAAAAAAGATTTGCCCAAGCCTGGACAACGCCGGATTCCCTAACCACCGGTGCTTCCAAGGCATCGCACCCGGCATAATCGTACCACCTCCGCGGGGTAAACGGCACCCCATTACGAGATCGTAGCCTTCCTCCAACTTGCTGATAAAGGGGGCGAGCTCGCTGAAATCGTAACTATCATCGGCGTCACCCATCACGATCCAATCCCCTTTGGCTTCCAGGATCCCCGTCTTGAGCGCAGCTCCGTAACCTCGCTCGGCAACCGGCACGACCCGAGCTCCCAACGCTCGCGCCCGTTCAATCGATCCGTCGGTGCTCCCGTTGTCCGCGACTACTACCTCGCCGCTGATCCGCAACTTTTTCAGGCTATCTAATGCCTTACGCACACACGACTCGATCGTCTCTGCTTCGTTCAAGCAGGGCATCAGAATGGTCAGCACGCACTCCTGGGTACGATCTGCCGCTGAGAGCTCAATCTCTTCCGCTTTACCGTGCCTGGTGTCCAGAACAGCCATTTAAAATGCCAAAACTATTCGGGAATGAACACGAATAATAGCCGCAAAGGAACGCAAAAAGAAAACCACGGATGAACGCGGACGGACACGGATAAAGCGGAATGTAAGGCCTCACACAAACACACGAAGACACTAAGAAAGCCAAAAACTGAGACGAAATCTTATCTGCGCGGTTTTCGTGTCCTCGCTTGTAAATTCTCTCCTTCTTTGTGGCTTAGTGCCTTCGGGTGAGGCTTCTCTTCAACATTCATCTGCATTCAACGGTGGCTTTTTGGCGTTCTTTCGTTCCTTTGCGGCTATTATTCGGGTTCATTGGCGGTTACGGTGACGGCGACGAAGGCGATAACGGATACCAGGAGCGGTAGTGCATATCGAGGCAGGGCGGAATCACAGGCGCAATTGGCGGCGTAAATCAAGATGCCCACGCCGAGCATGCTGAGGCCGGTGGCGAACATTGGTCCGGATAGTTGGCGATACCGTACCCGCCAAATGCCGATAGCTAAAAAGACGAGGATCCAGATCAGGATCGGTACCCAGCGCCAATGCCGGATCATGTTATCATTGTAAGCCCGATCGGCCGTTCCTTTCGCTTGAGCGGGAGTAAAGATTGGCAAAGAGCTGATACCCGTCCAATCACTGGGATTTGCGGTAATCCGTTCCAAAGAAAAATAGGTCGCCTTCGGGGCCGCGATGGCGATTCCTTGGTCATTGGCAGGGACAAACCCACGCCAGAAATCGATCAGGACTTGTTTTATAAACCTCGGATCACCCGTCCGATAAAAGCAGAGCGCTGATTGAAAAGTGAGGCGATCCTTCTCGACATTGAGCGCTTCGCCGCTAAAACCTTTCTCCCGCAATGCCGCCTCTAACACTGTGTCTGTGCCTTTATAATAAGCTCCGGTTTCGATCTGAGACCTAATCGCCAGTTTAACCAGAGGATCTGTGGTCGATTTCTCAGTGCGCTCGAGGAGCATTTGCTTCTGTGGCGGAGCGAGTGGGTCAACCCAGGAGGCAATCCGATCGCTCAAACTAGGTCCAATACTTAACCGGTTCACCACTGCAAACCGGGCGCAAAGCAATTGCACGACTGCTCTTTCCGTGCCGAATGCGAGGAAACTCAAGACCAATGCCGTGAGCGCCGTCAGCGCTCGTGAACGCAACCACTGTGAGCCGGCCGCAATGGGTTCCGGTCGCCTGCATTCGCTATTCGGGGCGGCCACCACCGGTCCGCTCTCGGCAGCCTCGACCCGTTTGTTTCTTCGCCCCCGCGCCCATACCCAAACCAACGATAAACCAGCCGTCGCTGGTAACCACAACAGCAACACCAGGTTGATATGCCGTGACCCAATGGAAACAAAAAGCGCAACCGCGTACACCACCCAAGTCCAGCAACTCGCTCGATCCCGTAGCATTCGCATTCCGGCACCAAAGACAAAAAAATAGGTAACCGCGGTCATCGCTTCGGACCCACAGGTATGCGCGAACGTGTAAAAGCTGGCGATTGATGCCAAAAGAAAGGCGGCAACGCCGCGCCCCAATGCTGTCGCCGGAATCGACTTGATAAAATACCCGAGCGCGATCCAGAGCAGCAAATGCTGAATTGCGACCAACGAATACACCGCAGTTAGCGATGGATTCTGTCCGGCAAAAATCTGAGGTGCATGTCCCGTCAACAGAAGATCGGTCAGAAAGAAGGGAACGCGCGCCAGAAAACAGTACACAGGCGGGAAATGCAGAATATTATCATCGTAAGCCGGCGCAACGAGTTGGACCGTCGCGTCAATGTCTTTCCAGAACGGCAAATACTGCCAGAGAAACCAAAGCGACGGTAATACCAGGACGGTAACCGGGTGCCGCCCGACGAACGTCAGCACGCGCACGGCAACGGTGACCGTAAAGGAACGCAAACGATTGAGCACAGAAGGACCCGGATTTTTAACCGCGAAAGCCGCAAACTAACGCAGATTCAGAACTTTCTGGTTGGTAGCACTCACTGGAAAACCAACCGCAACGGCTCGCCAGAAAATCCTTTACCGTTCGTCGATTGGCGCAAACTTCCGACCGACCGGGTCGCCGACATATTCGCTCAGGGGTCGGTAGAGGCGATTATTGGAGAGTTGCTCCAGGATATGAGCAGTCCAACCGGCGGTTCTAGAGATGGCGAAGATCGGGGTAAAAAGATCGGTCGGAATGCCGAGAGAGTAATAGACGGTTGCTGAATAAAAATCGACGTTAGCGTATAGGCCTTTTTTCTCTTTCATCAGCTCCGCGATACGCTCGGACATCGCGATCCATTTCGGTTCACCGAGTTCGTGGCTGAGTTCGATAGCCATCCGGCGGAGGTGCGGAGCCCTGGGATCAAGCACCTTGTATACACGGTGGCCAATTCCCATGACCCGTTTCTTTTCGGCTAAAGTCTTTTCTAGAAAAGCGTCCACGTTCTCGGGTTCACCAATCTCCTGCAACATATGGATTACGCCTTCGTTAGCGCCGCCGTGAAGAGGCCCTTTCAGAGCAGCGATTGCAGCGGTCACAGCAGAATAGATATCGGTTAGCGTGGAGATCGTTACCCGGGCGCTGAACGTGGAGGCGTTCATCCCGTGCTCGGCGTGCAAGACGTAGGCGAGATCCAAGGTCTCGACCTTTTTCGGCGACGGATCAACTCCGTCCAAGAGATAAAGAAAATGGGCGGCCTCACCCAGGTCGCGCCGGACCTTCGGGAAATCGAGACCGTTACGCGCCCGATGGAAATACGCGACGATGATCCCAACCTTCGCAACAATGGAAACAGCTCTGCGCCGATTTGCGTCCAATGTGTCGTCTAAGGGCACCGAGGGATCATGTAACCCGAGCATGGAAACAGCCGTACGAAGCACGTCGATCGGGAGCGCGGTGTTGGGAGTTGTTTTGATAAACTCAATAACTTGATCAGGAAGATTGCGTTCGTCGGCTAACTGCTCTTTCAACTCAGCCAACTCCGCTTTGTTCGGGAGCCGGTCTTTCCAAAGAAGATAAATGACTTCTTCAAAGGAAACCTTCCCCGCTAGTTCGTTGATTTCGTAACCGCAATAGACGAGCTGACCTTCCTGGCCGCGTACATCGCCCAGGCGCGTCTCGTTAGCGACCACTCCTTCCAGACCTTTCGCAAACTCCGCCATAAACCCGATCTTCTTAACTTTTAAGCAATTTGATCATCGTTTCGCCGACCATAGCCGGCGTTTCCGCCGCCGTGATCCCAGCCGCTCTCATTGCCTCAATCTTGGCTGCGGCTGTCCCACTGCTCCCTGCCACAATGGCGCCAGCGTGTCCCATTCTCCGGCCGGGAGGAGCTGTTGCGCCGGCGATGAAGGCGCACACCGGCTTCTTAAAATTTGTTTTGATCCAAGCGGCGGCCTCTTCCTCAGCATCCCCGCCAATTTCACCGATCAGAATCAAACCTTTAGTTTCAGGATCATCAGCGAACATTTTCACCACGTCCAGATATGATGTTCCGCCGATAGGATCCCCGCCGACCCCGATACAGGTAGATTGACCATAGCCGCGCTGAGTCAGTTGCCAAACCGTTTCGTAAGTCAGTGTGCCCGATCGCGAGATCACACCGATGTTCCCTCGTTTGTGGATGTATCCCGGCATGATGCCGATTTTGCATTCGCCCGGAGTAATTATCCCCGGGCAATTCGGTCCGACCAGCCGGCTCTTCGAATCTTTCAGAACCGCCTTGACCCGCATCATGTCCATTACCGGGATCCCTTCGGTAATACAAACGATCAGCTCAACTCCTGCATCGGCAGCTTCCAGAATGGCGTCGGCGGCGAAAGGCGCCGGCACAAAGATCATCGTCGCATTGCAGCCAGTCCGTTTGCGGGCCTGGCTGACTGTATCGAAAATCGGGATTTTACCGTCAAAGCTCTGTTTGCCTTTCCCAGGGGTGACTCCGGCTACCACATTGGTGCCGTACTCCATGCAACCGCGGGCGTGAAATGCACCGGATTGACCGGTAATCCCCTGCACCAGGAGCCGCGTATTTCGATTTACCAAGATAGACATTATTGATGTGAAGTTGTGCTGTGCCGTTTGTGAATCGTTACCTTGTTCCCATCGGGGTCGGCAATTACCGCCATCCGGCACACCGGTGTTTCCATCGGCTCGAGGTCGAACGGGACACTTTTGGCCTTCAATTCGGTAATTGCAGTCTCAAAATTTTCCATCTCGAACGCTACACAGGGACCGTTCGGAGATGGCCTCCAGCTTTCACCCCCCATATTGCTGATCGCAAATGTTACCGGTCCTAGATCGTACTCGATCCAAGCCCGGTCTCCCTCACCAAAGACTCTGCTGGGAGACAAGCCGAGCACTCGCTCATAAAAATCTCGGGCCCGTGGCGGTTCAGTAACCGGATATCCAATAAATGCGACCTCGACGATTTTCATGGGGGCGTCAGATTGTTTTGGTTAGCTCTCGAATTCTTCCTCGATGGATTGGTCATTCTCCTCGGGCAGCCGCCACAACCAATCTTGCCGCTTCGCCCAAATCCCCCGCCGCGCGGATCGGAAGTTTTGATTCAATCAAGAGCTTTTTGCCTTGATCGACATTGGTGCCTTCTAGTCGCACCACCAGCGGGACGGGTAGAGTGACGGCCTTTACAGCGTTGATGATACCTTGGGCGATGACGTCGCATCGCATAATGCCGCCGAAGATATTGACCAAGATCGCTTTTACATTCTTGTCTGCGACCAGAATTTTAAAGGCTTCGGTTACCTGTTCTTCGCTGGCTCCCCCACCAACGTCCAAGAAGTTAGCCGGTTGACCGCCGGCGTATTTGATGATGTCCATGGTGGCCATAGCCAGGCCGGCGCCGTTCACCAGACAGGCAATATTCCCGTCGAGCCCTATATAATTAAGACCGAATTTTGACGCTTCTACCTCGCGAGGATCTTCCTCGTGCTCGTCGCGCATCGCTACGATCTCGGGATGCCGATAAAGAGCATTATCATCGAAATTGAACTTAGCATCGAGAGCTAGCACCTCGTTCGTCGTGGTCAGCACCAGGGGATTAATTTCCACTAATGAACAGTCCATTGAGCTGAACAGCCGGTACACATTCATAAACAGCTTGGCTGCCGCTTTTAATTGTTCGCCGGAAAAACCAAGCTGACTAGCTAGCTTTAACGCCATGAAAGGCTGCATACCGATTAACGGATGGATGACTTCGCGAACAATTTTTTCCGGGCTTTTCGCCGCGACCGTTTCGATGTCCACGCCGCCCTCGGTACTGACCACCACTACTGGTGAGCCGATCTTTCGGTCCAATAGAATAGCAAAGTAGAGTTCTCGCTGAATCTGGACCGATTCGGCTACCATGATTTTCCGCACGAGCCTGCCACCCGGTCCGGTCTGATTAGTCACCAGGTAATGACCCAGCATGTTCTGCGCAATCTCGCGAGCCTCACCCGGCGACGAACAGAGTTTTACACCGCCTTTAAACCCGTTCTTAAACACTCCTTTGCCGCGACCGCCGGCGTGAATCTGGGCTTTGACGACCAAGCTGGAGGTCTTTAGATCAGCAGCGACTTTCTCTGTTTCTTCCGGGGTTTGCGCCGGTTTGCCTTTTGGGCTGGCAACTCCGAAACGTTCAAAAAGTTCCTTTGCCTGATATTCGTGAATATTCATGAGGAGAACCAATGCGACCTGACCTGGCCGACCTGACGCCTACATAGGTCGGGCAAACCGTGGCGTCAAGAAAAGCGAGTGGGAACGGCAGGAGTTAGTTAGCTCGAAGTAAGGTCTAGCAGGCTTGGGCGAAAAGGCCCGGGACGAAAAAATCGGCCGTCGCTGCCGGGAATTTGGCATGTCGGATTTGGAATTTAAAATTCAGATCCAAAAACGGTAATGGGCCGCCCGGCCGAATTTCTGAACGCGGCAATCTCGCATTTACTAAACTCCTGCTCTATTGATCTTGGCACGTCTTCCAAGAACGCCATGCTCTTCGCTGAACCCTCCCTAATCCAACGGCTGCAGGCACTGGGATTAAATGAATCGCAGTTCGAAGAGTCATTCGCGCGGGCGTCCGGGCCCGGAGGGCAGAACGTTAATAAAGTCTCAACCGCAGTGACCTTGCGGCATGTGCCCACTGGGCTCGCGGTCACGGTCAGCGATTCGCGGTCGCAGCATCAGAACCGGAGACTCGCAGTGCGGCGGTTGATCGAGCTATTGGAGCACCGAAAGACTGAAGAGATCCGCAAAAGACGTGCTGAAAAAGAAAAGACGCGCCGGCAACGATCGCCGCGGCCTGTGGCGCTGAAGCGGCGGATCCGCGAAATGAAACAACGCCGAGCCAATATCAAGCAGGGGCGTCGACTTCGAGACGGTGGTTCTAGTGAGTAGTCCCAAAACCGAATATATCCGCAAATTACTCCGATTACGCAGATTGAGGGCTGGCAATGCGGCGTTCGGGAGGGTTCTCCACGGTTTGCAAACTGGCCGAGCCCACTTATGAACCGACACGGTCCCTCTGGATTTACTGCGGATATTCTTCTGTTTCTTCTGCGGCTATTCTTCGCCGGTTAGCACCGGTGAATCCACGTGCAACATTCGCTCGACGTATTTAGCGATTAAATCGAACTCGAGGTTGACTCGGTCGGCCGCTTTTTTCTGCGGGAGATTGGTGACCTGCCAGGTCTGCGGGATGATCCAGATCACGAAACTCTCATGGTGTAACTCTGCGACCGTCAAGCTGATGCCGTCGACCGCAATCGACCCTTTGAACACAATATATTGAGAAAAGGATTCAGGGAGCGCTACCTCGAGCCGATGATCGCTTCCGACGGCTTCGATGGACTCGATATTCGAGGTAGTATCGATGTGGCCTTGCACGATATGGCCGTCGAATCGGCCGTTCGCCGGCATCGGTCGTTCGAGATTGATCAGGTCACCCGGTTTGACATCGCTCAAGTTTGTTCGACGCAAGGTTTCCCCGAGCAAGTCGAATCGGAGATTGGTGCCGCTCACTCCGGTTACCGTCAAACAACATCCGTTCAACGCCAAGCTGGCGCCGACGGCAAGTTCAGACGCAAGGTCCGTCTCGATGGTGAGCTGGGTCCCGCCATTTAGGGTCCGATCAGCGCGTTGGATCCGGCCGGTGGTCTCTACAATTCCGGTGAACACGGACGGAAAGTACGGGTTGGAGCCGGAAGGTTCAAGGTTAGAGGTTCCGAGTTCCGGGTTGCGAGAACTCCAACTCGGAACTTTGAGCCTTGAACTTCGAATCTCGAAGCTTGAACCTCAAAGTTCAAACCTTGAAACCCGTCCTGTTTGATGGAACTTAACGGCCCCATGGAAGATGTGATCATCGTCGGCACCGGTTGCGCTGGGTTGACCGCTGCAATTTACGCCGCTCGGGCCAATCTTTCGCCGCTGGTGCTCGAAGGTCGTGAACCGGGAGGCCAGCTTACTACCACGACCCTGGTCGAGAATTTTCCTGGGTTCCCCGACGGCATCGACGGGCCGCAGTTGATCATGAATATGCATCAGCAAGCAGAAAAATTCGGGGCCCGGTTCCGGTACGCCGAGGTGGAGGATTTTGAGCCCGGTAAAAGCTATCACCGGCTGAAGGTGGACGGAGAATGGCTGGAGACGCGCAGCGTGATCATTGCCAGCGGTGCTTCGGCCAAATGGCTCGGCTTAGCGAACGAGAAGGAATTGAAAGGGCATGGATTGACCTCGTGCGCTACCTGTGACGGTGCCTTTTACCGGAACGTACCGGTCTGTGTAGTCGGCGGCGGGGACACCGCATGTGAGGAAGCCGTGTTCCTGACTAAGTTCGCTTCCCAAGTTTACCTGGTGCATCGGCGGGATTCATTTCGAGCCTCAGCCATCCTGGCTGAACGAGCGTTGAAACACCCAAAGATCACGCCAATCTGGGACACTGTGGTAGCGGAGTACATCCCCGATGAACGAGGCGAGATGCGGGCGGTTCGCCTGGAGAACCTGGTCACTAAGGAAGAGAGAATCCTGGAGGTTAAATGCGTGTTTATTGCTATCGGGCATACGCCGAATACGGTCGCTTTCCAGAAGGCACTCCCTACCGATAAGGCCGGATATCTTGTGAAAAAACATGGCTCGTTAACCGAGATACCGGGAGTGTTTGCGGCTGGTGACGTGGTTGACCCGCATTATCGGCAAGCTGTGACCGCGGCTGGCCAGGGGTGTATGGCCGCAATGGATGCCGAGCGGTATTTAACCGGCTGCTGTGGCGAAGGAACGCACTCGGATTAGCAGCGAAGCTACGGCCCATGAAAGTCTGAGGCTTTTAATCAATCGCAGCTTCGCAGCTATCTAGTGTCCTGTCCCATAAATAGCTTGGCTTTCGTTGCGATCAAAATGGGCCGCCGACAAGGCGGTCCGAGCGGGACTGGCAATAAGGAGGGCGCATATCTAGATTGATACGTAACTGACAAGCAACGCGGCCACCGGCCCATTTTCATCGCAACTCTCCGGGCCGTGGCCAGTTGGCGGTTTTTCCGCGTTGCTCACTCCTTACGTATCAATTTAGATATGCTCGTCGTTCGCGCCTTGAAAAAGCCGCCAACTGGCCGACGGCGAAAGCCAAATTATTTATGGGACAGGACACTAGTCGGATTTTCCTCGTGAAAAACGCGGAGTCTCGGTTATAGCTCGCAAACCCGTGCCTCAACAAGCGTCCCCCCCGGGGTACCCCATGAAGGTTTGCGACCTGACGCAATTTTACTCGCCGTTCAGCGGCGGGGTGAAACGCTACCTGGAAGAGAAGCGGAAATATGCGCTTGCCCACGGACATCAACATCTTCTGATCATCCCGGGGGACCGGAACGCCTGTGTCGATGATGGTGACAGCCGGACCTATCTGATTCAATCCCCTCTGGTGGCGCGCACTTCGCGTTACCGCGCGTTGTTGCATCTCGAGGCCGTGCAGAAGCTGCTGGAAAAAGAGCAGCCGAACGTCATCGAATCGAGTGACCCCTATCAGCTGGCTTGGAAAGCGATCACCGCCGGCGAGGCGTTGCGAATCCCGGTCGTTGGTTTTTATCACTCGCACTTTCCCGAAGCTTACCTACGAACGACCTCGAAATTCCTGGGCGAAACTGCCACCGAAGTCGTGATGGAAATCGCCCGCTCCTATGTGCGAGCGTTGTACAACCATTTTCGCGCGACCTTCGTGTCCTCGGCTGCGCTTGGTCAAGTACTCCGGCAATGGGGTGTCGAAAACGTGGTTCTAGCGGAGCTTGGGGTCGACACCGAGGTGTACCGGCCGGCGCCCGATCGCGATAAGACTCGAGCCAAGCTTGATATCCCGAACGACCGCTTTCTGTTGCTTTACGTGGGTCGCCTAGCCCAGGAAAAGAATGTGACTACGTTATTCGAGGCGTTTGCCAGCCTGAACACCGAGATGCCCGGGCGTTTTCATCTTTTGATCGTTGGCGACGGTCCGCAGCGTGATCAACTGCATGAGTTATCACGCACCACCAAAGCAGTTTCCTGGCTTCGGTATCTGTCGGCCCAGGATGAGCTGGCGGCGGTATATCGGGCTGCAGATTTATTCGTGCACCCCGGCGTACAAGAGACATTCGGCTTGGTTGCGCTCGAGTCCCAGGCGTGCGGTACCCCGGTCGTTGGCATTCGCGGCAGCTATATGGACCGCATCATCCTGAGCGATCAGACCTATTGGGCGGAGCAAAATACACCCGATTCGTTGGGAGCCGCCATTCTGCAGTCAGCCAGGCTGGATCTCGCGGCAATCGGTGAAGCTGCCAGCCAACAAGTTGCCAAACGATACTCTTGGCGGCGTGTTTTCCACCAGATGTTTGACATTTACGATCAGTTGCAGTCTTAGATGATGCAGGCATAACAAGAGAGCGACAAGTCGTTGAGCCGGTCCTGCCGACAAATGACTACGAAAGCCAGTGGCGAATGTTTTTACTCCCCCAACCCGATCGCTCGAATGCAGGTCGTCGGGCGCGGGCACAACTGGCAAGGGAATCGATCCCAAGGGCACGTGAATGCGCGACTCGAGCGTGACATTGCCCAAGAATGACCAGCTAACCATCGGCTTGGTTTATGTTCTGCATCTAGCGGTCTTGTATCCCCTCCTGGCAGCCGATAGGTATCACGTAGATGATTGGGGAAGAGCAGTCTTGGGCTACTTTAACTGGGCAAACGATGCTCGGCCTTGGGCGGACTCGTTAATGAGAGCCCTAGATCAAGGCGCCCCATTCGTGGACTGTTCACCACTTCCACAATTACTGGCTCTCTTTTGTATCGCATTGACCGCCACCTTCATCGGGAACCGGTTCGGCAGCGGGCCTCCACTTACCACCGCCACGACGGCCTTATTGTTGGGTGCTAACCCATTCTATCTAGCAAATCTATCTTTTAAGTTCGACTCTCTGCCGATGTCGTTAGCGCTCCTGCTTGCGGCTGGCGCCGTACTGGTATTAGAGCCGCTCCACAAAAGGCCAGTCGTAGGCAGCGTTATGGGAGTGCTCTTCCTCTATGGAAGCCTTTGCTTATACCAACCGTGCGCGAACGCATTCCTGGTATTGGTAACGTTCGAACTCCTATATGGTCAGCGGGACCAGGTTAGTCCCTATCAGCTCAGCAGCCGACTTCTACTCAGGCTAGGGCAGATGATCGTTGCTGTGCTGAGCTACAAACTCCTCGTAGCAAGCCATATCAAAGGGGAATATGCCCTTGAGCATGCCCCACTCATCGGCGGAAGCAACGCCATCGCCGAGATGTGGAGCAATACCACTCGTTTTTGGTCAATGATCCCAACCGCCGCATCCGGTAATTTGCGTTTCGCCTTATTGCTTGTGCCTAGCTTGGCCTTTTTTTATTCGATTGGCATCGGCATTAAGTATGTTGTCGGCTATTGGCGTTTGTCTTTCGCGTCCCGGGCATTGAGCATCGGTTTGGTGTTTACTTTGTTGGCCGGTTTTGTCTTTGCGACCCCAGGAGTACTCATTTTTATCAAGATACCAACCGGAGGGGCACGGACTTATGTTGGAGTTGGCGTTTTGCTTTTCTTGTCCGCCTGCTTGTTGATCTCAGCAGCTCGTAAAAAAGGGGTGAGTAATACCATAATCTGCTGTCTCGCGGCGTTCGTAGTACTTCCGGTTGCAATATTCGGCGTTTCCTATGCCAACGCGACCAAGACGCAGAAAAGCTACGAATCCCACATCGCAAATTTAGTGAGCGACGATCTGCTCCGCCTGCAAGGTGTTGGTCCAAAATCTCATCTAACCATTCTGGGCGACGTCGGATTCGCACCAACTGTCCGTCGGATTTACCTAAAGAAATATCCTTTCTTAGGCGGTCTGGTCCCAATTGATTTGAGAAGTGATGCCAGCGGCGGGTTCGGGAACACTGTGCTTCGGTTTTGGGGTGTTCCTTTCGACAAGTATTCGAAACAGGAAGATAGGGAGAGACTCATACCACAACTGAGTCCAAAAAATTTGATCACATCGACTCCTTATTACGATATCCATCTGATCGATCAGGACATCGTGCTGCAATTGAAACCGATTCAAATCGGACACTAAATGCGGCCGTTTGACATCCACCGCTAGTTGCGTTTCTAAATCATATGGACGCACCTCTGACTGCGGGTTTTACTGTCCGCCAGTATCGCCCGGAAGATAGGGATGCTGTCCGAGACCTCTGTTGCCGTACCGGATTTTTGGGCAATCCAATCGACCCGGTGTTCGAAGATCGCGATTTGTTCGCCAATTTCCTGACCGACTATTATCTCAAATGTGAACCGGATTCAGCCTTTGTGGTAACCATCGAAGATGAGATCAAAGGCTACCTGCTCGGTTGCAGATTTCCCGGGCGATATAAAAGGTTCAGCGTACACCAGAGCGCTGCGCTGGCAGCTAAAGCGATCTGGCGCTACCCCGGTTATCGCCCGGAGTCAAGGCATTATATTCATTGGATTCTATTGAACGCCTGGCGAGAAGTACCGGAGGCCCCCAAGGATACTGGGCATTTTCACGTCAATTTCTTATCCGAGGCAAAAAGTATCGCGGTTTTCCGCGCCGTAATGGAAACTTATTTCCAATTCCTTCGAAAAAAAGGCGTGGATCGAATCAGCGGACAAATGGTCACCTTCGATGATCGGCGCACGTTAGCTCTATTCGAGCGCTATGGATTCAAGGTCCTCAATCGATCACGCATAACGAAATTCGAACCGTACACCGATCAGTCCGTATATCTTTGCACTCTGGTCAAAGACCTCGTCGAAAAAGACGGCTGGGTCCTTCATCAAGTACGGCCGCGGATGAAGGCGAAGACTGAAGACAGCCACGGATGAACAGCGAAATAAGTCCATGGAGATCAAACGCATTTAGTTCGCCGATGCAGCGCGGTTGCCATGCAATCAATCCCTGTGCATCCGTGTCTATCCGTGGTCATCCGTGGTTTCCTTTTTTTGCGTTCTTTGCGCTCCTTTGCGGCTATTATTTACGTCCATTCGTGGTTAATTTAGTTTTTAATTTGCAGTTGAACTTTTGTCATCTATCTGCGTGGGTCTGCGGTTGAAAGCTTCCAGTCTTCTTTCGCACCTGCTGTTGGTTGTTTTGTTGGCGATCCCGTCGGTTTATTTCTTTTCTACGGTCTCGCCGCTTTGGCGGGATAGCGACGCGTTTTATCAGGTCGCGACTAAGTTCGAATTCCTGACTGTATTACATTGGCCGCCGCTTTATTGTTTTGCCGCAAGGATTCCATTCTTATTGGCCTCTCTCATTGACGGTTCGCTTTGGCGGAATGGATTCTCGTTTAATCGGCCAACCATCACCGATCTCGGGCTTTATTTTCTCATTATTTTTCAGCATCTGTTCTTAATTTCGTCGCTGTTTGCCGTGTGCATCGGCTTAGCGAAAAGCTGGGCGATTCGTTTTATCGTCGCAGCCTGGTTTATGATTTGTCTTCCGTTTTATGCTTTTGCGCATTGTGTTGGTTCAGAAGCAATCACGCCACCCTTGTTGTTGCTGACCTCGCTTGCCGGGATTCAGTATCTCCGGACGGCTTGCCGCCAAAGATTGTCACTCTTCTTTGTTCTGGCCGTTCTCTGCATTTTAGATCGCCATGCCAATGGTGTGATCGCCGGGCTAGTGCCGTTGGCAATCGCACTCACTATTGGCGGGCTCACGCTCCGGCCTTTTATCCGAAATCAAATGCCGGGTTCCTGGCTAGGAACAAACGGGCGCCGTTTGCTGGTAACGACTGGAGTCGCCATTGCTGCGTTAGTAGCAGCTAACTCTGTGGTTTGGATCGTTTGTCGATTCAATAAGATCCCGTATCGATCGCGGGCAGGATACGCCTTTGTCTGGCGATTGAATTTCTTTAAGGATCTGCCACGGAAACGGCAAACCATTATTATCGATCAGGCCGAAAGTGATTTGCATGACCCGGCTCTCACGGCCGGGCTGGAAAAGCTGAAGGAGATGTCCGGTAAAGGCTTGTTCGCTCCTGATGATATCTGCGATGCTGTCATGACCGCATTGATAAGGCAAGGTTATAAAGGGCAGCCGTTACATGTGACTTCGGATCAAAAGTTGAACCAGCTTCTAGTCTATTTTCTACACAGACCACCGCCGGAATTCGTCCAGACAGTGGTTAACGACGTCGTCAGCGGAATGAACCTCGATCCGAACGTACTCGTGAAAGATCCGTTCAGATGCACCGACTGGTTAATTCAACACCGGACCGAACCTAGCTTCGAGGCCTTAAGCGGTTTACGGACGTTGGCGGGCGATCCGGATCCTCTCGAAAAATATGCCGCTGAGTTTCGTTTTTGGTCATTTGTGCCATTTTGGTGGTTAACGGGGCTGGTGGTGGCTGGTTCTTTATTCTTGGGATTTGCGGGAAGAGATCCTGATGACCTTTGTTCCGCCGGTTATGCGATGGCATGCGCGATCATCGCCATGATTGCTCCGATTGTTAGTTCCATCGTGGTGGAGTTGTTGCCGCGCTTGATGTTGCCGACGCTGGCGCTGCTATTCTTTGGCGTGGCAGTATTATTGGCGCGATTTGATCGGAGCAAAGCCGGGCTCGTCTCGAACTTGCCGGATACCGGATAGCAGAGATTAACGATTAACGGGCAGGCGCTATTCCAGGCGAGTCGGGCGCTGAGGTAAT
>JAFAVN010000441.1 GCA_019242435.1 Verrucomicrobiota bacterium
ACCTCGCAACCTGCAACCGGTGCATTCGCAACTTCCCGGAGTCGAGAGAATAAGAGGAAGCAATTCGCCCTCGTTTCAGGAGTATTGGCGAGATCAGCGCGCAAGGGAGCACCGCAAATTCTCGACATTTCGCCATCCTGGCATTGCGCTAGCTGAACGGAAACCAGTTCCGACCAAAAAGCGGCATACCGGCGCGACCCCGCAGGTGTTCCTCTTGGTCCGGGTGGATCAAAGATACGCCTGCGGGTCGCGCCAAACTTTGGGCGCGCTAAAATACATCTCTACAGCTTCCTTAATCCTTCCGGTAGGAAGGATCCGAGCGAATAATCGCCCGGACCGGCAGCCAGGAGCGCGAATCCGATCAACAGTTGCGCGAGCGCATATTCACTCCCGCCTTTGCTGACATCAAAGCCATGCGGAAGATGCACCATGAAAATGGCGCCCAGCATAACAATGATGATACAGATGGCCCCAATTCTGACCAAAATGCCCGTCAGAACTGCTAACCCACCAGCAAACTGAGCGAGTCCGACCAGCACTGCAACCAGGACCGGCGCGTGCAAATGTTCGGCGAACCTGGCCGGACCTGGACCTCCAAAAGCGCCAAACAGAATAGCGCTACCGTGATACAGAAAAACCAAACCGCTGGCGATCCGTATCAATAAGAGAGCCGCGCTCACCCGCGCGGAAGTTGGTTCATCAGCTGAAGAAGCCATGCCGGAAGTGTCAAATGACAGATTACAAATGACAAATGCCAAAATTAGCAGCCAGTGTCCTGTGCCATAAATAGCTTGGCTTTAGTTGCGATCAAAATGGGCCGACGGCAAGGCGCGACCTTGACTGCGTTCGCGCGCGTCAACTATTCCACCATCCGGGAGTATCTCGGATAACCCTTAACCGAAGACACTGCTTCAGCCAGACTTGCAAGGCCGTTGGCTTGTAACAACACCTTGAGACCAAGATAAACGGTCAATGCCTCTTCCAGGATGCGTCGCTCTTGGCGCCCTCCCCGGGCATCGCTTTCCCGTTGAAGTGCGGCGAGGATGCGTGGGTCCAGTTCAATATGAAGCCCCTGCTATTGATTCCTTTGACTCGATGCGTTCCGTTTTCCACCTTTTGATGACATGACATGATTTTCCTGCTTCTCCGATCCTCCCGGAGGAGAAATCAGATGATCCATGGGTATCGCCCACGGCTGAGGTAAGCAAACGCTGCGCATCCTAAAGGGCGAATCCGGGAGTGAAAATGGCGACTATTGACTAAGACATGTCTATTCTTGATCTTATTTTGATGATATCTCCCCACACTCGACCGCAAAAAGCGCCTTATTTTGTTTCTACCCAGGTAACGGAGGCGCGACGCTATTTCCTTGAGCTATCACCCAAAGCTGACAGCGGAATCGCGGTTGTGTGCGGCGGCTGTGAACGCGTTCGCCCGGATTATGTAGTCGATCGAAACACATACCCCTTCGTTGTTATCGAGTTTGTAGCCGAAGGCGCTGGTTCAGTCGAATTGGGTACCAGGCGTTATCGGCTGCGCGCGGGTGTGGCGTTTTCGTATTGCCCAGGCGTCCCCCACGTGATCCGCACCGACCCAGTCAGCCCCATGCTGAAATATTACCTGGTGTTCACAGGGCGAGAGGCCGACCGCCTCATCGATGATAGTCCACTTCGAGGTTGGAGAGCGGTCCAGATCTCCTCTCCAAAGGAAGTCATAGAAATCTTTGAAATTCTGCAACGGGAGGGATCAAGCGAAAGCAGCTACGGCGCACGCATCTGTTCTGCGCTCGTGCCGGTGTTGATTATGAAAATCACGGAACACGCCGTGCCATACGCCATGGGCGACTCTCGAGCACTCGCCACTTTTCTTCGGGCCAAACACTGGATCGAACAAAATTATGTGCATCTGAAAACGGTCGAGCAGGCCGCTCAGGCTTGCCATGTGGAGGTGGCTTATCTCAGCAGATTATTCCAACGCTTCGCTCACACGACTCCGTATCGATTCCTGATGCGGTTAAAGATGAATCGCGCCACCGAACTACTAGTGGACGGGGGCTTACTCGTAAAAGAGGTGGCCGCTAAGCTGGAATTCGCAGACGCATTCCATTTTTCCAGAGTGTTTAAACGCCTTTACGGACTTCCTCCCCAGAGATTTGTCAGGCACAGCAGGGATTGATGCTGGTTGCCGGCGGGGCTTTCGGCAAGTAACCAGTGACCAGTAATTACCAGTAATCACTGATCAGTAACCGGTAATCAGTGATGCGGAACAGGCGTACCCAGATTGCGCCCAGTCCAACCCACGCAGCCAAGAAACACGTAACGGAACTCACCGCGAAATGAGCACCGATTACTGATTACTGCTCAGTGATTACTGAAGAAAGTCAGTGTCCTTTGGATGCGGCACTCTGGTGATTAGCGCGCCCCTTCTTCGTGGCCTCGACTACCCGGTGCTCCAGTTCAGCCGGGAGTTCCTGGTAGTGACTGAACTCTTCCGAGTGCAGCCCTCGACCGCCGGTCAACGAGCGAAGCTGCGTAGCATAACGGTATAGCTCCCGGGCAGGTACTTGCGCCCGGACACATTGAATTTGGCCCTCAGTGTCCATCCCCAAGACTTTTCCACCGCGACTGGAAAGGTCTCCGATTACTTTACCCATGCAATCACTCGGCACCCTTACTTCCAGGTATTGGATCGGTTCCAGCAAGCACGGCTTCGCTTTGAGAAACGCTTCTTTGAACGCCCAGTATCCGGCAATCTGGAACGAGATATCGTTCGAATCCACCGGGTGCATTTTACCGTCGTAAAAGTCGATGCCGACGTCCACTACCCGATAGCCGGCTAGTATTCCCTCTGCGCAAGCGTTTTGTATTCCCCGCTCAACCGAAGGAACGAAGACCCGGTCGACACACTGGCCCGAGAGCGATTCTTTGAATTGAATACCGGAATCGCGAGCCAACGGAGCAATTCGCAATGCAACTTCACCAAATTGACCGGCTCCGCCGCTCTGCTTTTTATGACGGTAAGTTGCGTCTGCCGGCATTTTAATCGTTTCCCGGTATCGCACGCGTGGTTCAACCAGATCGAAATGAACTTTGAATCGTCTGCGGAGCCGCTCGGCCAAAACATCAAGATGCAATTCGCCCTGTGCCGCCACAATCGTCTGGTGCAGCTCGGAATCCGTGGAAAACACGAATGTGGGGTCCTCTTCGTGCAAAGTAGCCAACCCCGCAGCAATCTTATCTTCCTCACCTTTGGCCTGGGGTTGCAGGGAAGCGTGAACGGTCGGTTTCGGATAGACTGGCTCCCGCAATTTGACCGAGCGATTTGTCGAGCAAAGTGTGTTTCCGGTAAAGGTATTCTTGAGCTTCACCGTTGCCGCTACGTCGCCGGCTCCAAGCTCACTGATGGCGGACCGGTTGCGTCCGTTAAGATAATAAATCTGGCCGACTCGCTCAACAACGCCGCGCGTACTGTTTAGGAGGTCAGTGCCGCTCCGTATCGTGCCGGAGTACACCCGAAAAAACCAAAGCTCGCCGAACTGATCTTCATTCATGGTTTTGAAGATCTGAGCGACGGGCTCGGGCTCGTTGAGCGTCACCATTGCCTCTTTCCCGTTACCGTCCGTTGCCAGTACTGTCTCGCGATCAACCGGTGACGAGCCGTACTTAGCGATGAAGTCCATCAAACGCGGAACACCGACACCGGTTTCGGCCGAGACACAGAACACTGGAGTGAAACGCTGCGCCTGGATGGCGGCATGGATGCCGCCACGCAGTTCTTCTTCCGAAAGTGAGCCCTGATCAAAGAAAAGATTAAGCAGTGTGTCATCTGACTCGGCTATCAGCTCGATCAGCTGTTGATGAAGTTGATTGACGCGCTGTTTCCAGGGACCGGAAGCTGGTTCCTCAGTAAACTGGCCGCGACCCGTCGTCTCATAATGGACAATATCGCTCCGGAGCACGTCGAGGATCTGATTGAATCCAGGCCCTGGATTGATCGGAACATTCATCGGAAACACAGGCCCGAACTGGGCTCGCGCCTCCTCGACCACATCCTCGAAGCTCGTATGCTCTTTATCCATGGCATTCACCACAAGCATCTTCGGAATGCCGCATTCAGTTGCGTAATTCCAAACCCGTTCCGTTCCGACCCCGATTCCATACTGGGCATGAATGACGATGAGAGCAAAATCAGCGACCCGTAACGCCGCAAAAGTCTCGCCCATAAAATCCGGGGAGCCTGGACTATCCAGGATGTTGAATTTTTTGCCCAGCCACTTGGTGTTTAACAGAGAAGTCTGGGTCGAGATCTGTCGCTGCCGTTCGCTGACGTGATAATCGGAAACGGTCGAGCCGTCGCTAATCCGACCCATGCGCCCGATGGCGCCGCTGCAAAACAGCATCGATTCGCTGAGGATGGTTTTGCCGGATGATGCATGTCCGGCGATTGCAAAATTGCGGATGTCCGCGGGGGCTTGCGGCACCATGCTTTTAACGATGTAACCGTTCTGACATCTGTGCAAGAGAACAAAAAAAAGATCGACCGCGCTTGAGTACCAATGATTACCGAACAGCTCGCAGCAGAGTTCACGTCAATCGCCGTGGCAACGATTTCTCTTCGTTTTCTTGGCCAAAAAAAAGGCGGAACCGCCTCTTTGTTGACATGTCATTGATCCCGCCGCTCGAATGATTTGGTCATCCACAAAAACTCGATTTCGCCCTCACTTGGGACCAAAGGTTTCGACCAATTCTTCCAACATCATTGCCACCCGGAAGTAGTGTCTTTGAGCCTCCGTCAGCGGTTCATCTTTGGACGCGTTCTTCTCGGCCGCAGCGATCATTCTTACACCGGCTTCGGCCGCGCGCGATTCTATCGACTGTTTCCAGGCCTGAAGACCGTCCGCATCACCGGATTTTTTGAGTTGATCCCCGACCAGAATTTCCCAGTGTTGAGTATCGCCGAAATAGAGCGCGGTAATGCCGGTCTGATTGACGCCGAGTTGTTGAGCAATCACTCTCACCGCCTCGGATGAGGTTGGAGTGAGCGCCGTCGCATGAAAGGTGGCGAAAGCTCGGACATAGATCTTTACGCCTGTGAACCGTTCAAAGTTGAACAGTTTGTTATTGAAACCTTTCTCGCGCGGCGGTTTTAGCGGCAGAATCTGATCTTCGTCAGAGAAATGTGGAAAGGTTGCGGGAGGGACTTTGGCGATTAACTTTTCGAAGGCGGCTTTGTCCGCTTTGAAGGCTCCAGCCTCCGATCCAATTCGCAGGATCTTTACATCCATTTTGTCACCGGCTCGCACCTGTGGCAAGACGTCCAATCCAAAGACGACCTTTCCGAATACACTGTGCAGGTAGTTCAACTGGTTCTGCGCATCCAACGTTATAAAAAATTGGCAGCCGTTCGTATCGGGACCTGAATTTGCCATGGACACCACTCCGATCGAATCATGCCGGAGTTTGGGCGAGAATTCGTCTGGGAATTCGTAGCCGGGGTCACCTTCCCCTGTTCCCAGCGGGTCGCCGCCCTGGATCACGAAACCTGGCACGACCCGGTGAAACGTTAGTCCATTGTAAAAAGGCTTGCCCGATTCCGTTCCCAAGGTTCCTTCAGCCAAGCCAACGAAATTCGTCACCGTTAATGGCGCATCGTGGTTGAAGAGACGCGCAATGAATACGCCATGCGGGGTAGTGATTTTCGCATATAGACCATCTGGGAGCGCCGATTCGGAAACACTCGACGACCCCGAATCCGCCGAAGCAACGGTTGTCGGGCCAACACCCAAAATCCCGGTAAACAGCAGCAGCGATAAGAACATGCCTCGAGAATACAGAAGCAATAATCGCGAAAGAGCGCAAAGAACGCAAAAACCACCGCCAGACAAAGGCTCGTACCCATTTACAGCTTGCCGCGCCAGAGTGGAACTGGGTCGATTCGCGGTTTAATCAGTTACTCCTCGGGTTGGATGGCACTTCAGCATTAACCCAACTAAGAAAACTCTCGTTCACGGACTCGGGAGCGATCTCGGCAATAAGATTCGTGTAATTGATATGTCGCCGAAG
>JAFAVN010000444.1 GCA_019242435.1 Verrucomicrobiota bacterium
CCAATCGCCGGATCACATCCCAGCTTTCGTCAGAACTCCCATCGTCTATAAAAATGACCTCCCAGTCGGAAGTTATCTCAGATGCATGCTCAGCGATGCCGCTGAATAACTTCCTTAATGTTAGTGCCTCGTCCTTTAGCGGTACAACAAATGACAACGAAACATCCTTGTGCGAATCGCTCCCATTTTGCATCACCCGGCTCTCCTCTCTTTCTTCGTGTGTGGTCAGAGCCCACTAGCGACCACCAGTGAATGAACCGGAGTTAACCTCCGCACATCCAGTTAGTCAGTCGCCCGCGCACCCGAAGGTTAAGCGCCGCCCAACCAGTTATTGTCTCCTACAAACCTGTGGTTATAGTTATTAGAACAACAATAATTACGATTTCCCCGTGCTACGCTCCCGTATCTATTCCAAGTCGGTGCAATGTCCAGTAAATAATTCGTAACATCTACTTTTGGCAGGCCGGATTACGCGCATTCCGACCAGCCTGTCAAAACTCACCGATGTTACCATATTTAGAACTACGAGGCAGTCCCCATTTATATTGTTCCAGTTAACATTCAGAGTTCGAAAATCAGGGTTCTAAGTTCAAAATTGTGGTTACCGCCGTTTGTTCGATAGCGGTCCGTCGATCGGATTCGGCTATCTGAATAAAGTGATGCGGGCGGCGAATACTAGGTAGCAGGCCCTTGCTCCCCCCTAAGAACCGGCGTGGCGGGGTAGTGGGGTTTTGGGTGTTCCCCGCACGCATCGCTACGCCAAGCGTTGCGGGCAGGGAGTACTGCGCCAATAGGGAATCGCCCCCAGCGACCGCTGGGATGGTGACGCTCTCAGGACGATTAGGGATTTCGGAACGCAAAATCCCAGGGTGCGAAATCTCACGCAACGAATTCCCGCGAGGGCAGTTGCCCGAGGGCTGCGTCCAACATGGGCGATACGAAATTCTCTTTCCCCTACTTGCCCTAGTTAGCTCCGATGACGATACTCGTGTTGCTCGTCCGCTAGCTCTCACTGCGTCCTTCTTTTTTCCGTATCGATCGACTTGCGGATTTCGACGAGCAAAAGTTTAGTAGCATTCAATCCAACCCCCAAATTTTTCACTTCCGCATGGCTAGACCAGTCACCCTGTTTACCGGCCAATGGGCCGATCTCTCTCTGAATGAACTAGCAGCGACGGCAAAAAAAATGGGTTTCGACGGGCTCGAATTAGCCTGTTGGGGCGACCATTTCGATGTCTACGCTGCGGCTGAATCTAAGGAATACTGTCAGGAGCGCTGGCAGATTTTAACCAGCAACGGCCTGACGGCGTTCTCCATATCCAATCATCTGGTGGGCCAGGCCATCTGCGACCGGATCGATGAACGGCATCAGGCGATCGTGCCAGCCCAAGTCTGGGGCAACGGGGATCCCGAAGGCGTACGGCAACGCGCAGCCGAACACATGAAAATTGCGGCGCGAGCCTGCCGAAACTTTCTCGACGCTAAGCCCCACCGAGATCTGGATTTCCCCGCGGTCGTCAATGGATTCTCAGGGTCAGCAATCTGGCACGCGTGTTATGCGTTTCCGCCAACCGGGCAAGATTATTTGCAAAAGGGTTACGATGATTTCGCTAAACGGTTTTTGCCGATCCTGGAGGCGTTTGACGCCGCCAATGTCAATTTTGGGTTGGAAGTGCACCCTACCGAGATTGCGTTTGACATCGGCTCGGCTCAACGAGCCCTGGAAGCGGTAAATCATCACAAACGGTTTGGGTTTAACTACGACCCTTCCCACCTCGGTTACCAAGGGGTCGATTACGTGAAATTCATCCGGCAATTCAAAGACCGAATCTATCACTGCCATATGAAAGACGCCTGGTGGGGCCACGGCAACGGCGACGTCGGTGTCTTCGGCGGCCACACGAATTTCGGTGATCACCGGCGGTATTGGGATTTTCGCTCGATCGGGCACGGCGACGTCCGGTTCGAAGACATCATCGTCGCTCTTAATGACATCGGATACCGGGGGCCGCTTTCCATTGAGTGGGAAGATGCCCGGATGGATCGGATACACGGCGCGAGCGAATCGTGTCGAAATGTCAAATCATATGACTTTGCTCCGAGTCTGGTTGCTTTTGATGCGGCGTTCGAGCGCGAGAAACAATAGAAAAAAACCGTTTTTATGACGCAGAAATTGAAAATGGGAATGGTAGGCGGCGGCCGCGATGCTTTCATCGGGGCAGTCCATCGTATGGCCGCCCGTCTGGATGACCGGATCGAGCTGGTTGCGGGAGCATTCTCGTCCGATGCAGCTAAGTCGCGTGCGTCCGGCGAGGATCTTGGTCTGGATCCGGCTAGAGTTTATCCTGATTTTGAGACGATGGTGGCCAGTGAAGCGAAATTGCCCGATGAGCAACGTATCGATTTTGTCTCGATCGTGACGCCGAATTACGTGCATTTCCCGCCGGCGAAAGCTTTTCTGGAGGCGGGCTTTCACGTGGTCTGCGATAAACCCATGACCTTCAACCTCGATGAGGCTAAGCAATTGCGAGATATTGTGCAGGCGACCGGGAAGATCTTTGCGTTAACGCATAATTACACCGGGTATCCCATGGTCAAGGAGGCGCGTGAGCTGGTGCGAAACGGTGAATTGGGCAAGATCTTGAAGGTGGTGACCGAATACCCGCAGGGCTGGCTGATCCAACCCATCGATGCCGAGGGTCAAAAACAGGCTGCCTGGCGGACCGATCCATCCAAGACCGGAGCATCGAGCTGCATTGGCGATATCGGTACTCATGCCGAGAATCTGGGTCGCTACATTACCAGCCTGGAAATCGAGGAGCTCTGTGCCGACTTCACGACTTTCGTCCCTGGGCGGCGCCTGGAGGACGACGGGAACTTACTTATCCGGTACCATGGCGGGGCCCGAGGCGTCTTGTATGCCTCGCAAGTATCGGTCGGTGAAGAAAATAATCTGGTGATCCGCGTTTACGGCACAAAGGCTTCCCTCGAATGGCATCAAGAGCATCCAAACGAGTTAATCGTTAAATATCCGGATGCACCGAGAAAGACCTATCGCCGGGGGAACGGTTATGTGAGCGACATCGCCAAAAGATTCACCCGGCTGCCCTTCGGTCACCCGGAAGCGTTCATCGAAGCGTTCGCGAATATCTATCTGGAGGCAGCTCGCGCTATTGAAGCGGTGAAATCAGGGAAACCAATCCCGCCTGACGTCGATTATCCGACGGTGGAAGACGGTGTGCTGGGGATGGCCTTTATCGCTACAGCCGTTTCCAGCGCAAAAAACGGTAGCAGCTGGGCGAAGTTTCTGAAGGTTTAGGCTTCCAGGTTCCGGGTTCCGAGTTAAGAGCCGGAATTACTCTTATTGGCCTTCTCTTCAGTAACTGTGCTCGCGTTTGTTTGAAGTCTTCATGTGAACCAATCAAACTGGATGCGGATTGCGCTTCGCGAAGCGCAGAAAGGATTGGGGCGGTGCAGCCCGAACCCTGCCGTCGGAGCCGTTATCGTGAAATCCGGCCGGCTTTTAAGTAAGGGTTACCATCGAAAGGCCGGCCGACCGCATGCTGAGATCGAAGCGTTACGAGGGGTAGCCGATCCTGCTGAGACCCGAGGCGCTACGCTCTTCGTTACGTTAGAACCATGTTCAACCTTTGGCCGGACACCGCCTTGTACTGAAGCGATAATTAGAACCGGTATCCGTCATGTGGTCATCGGCACGATCGATCGAAACCCGAACCACACTGGCAGAGGCGTCGAACAGTTACGCGCCGCCGGGATTTCCGTTCAGACCGGAATCCTCGAGACACAGTGCCGGTTACTGAACGTCGGATTCGATCGGTGGATCAGTGCTCAACGCCCGTGGGTGATTGTTAAAATCGCCCAGTCAATTGACGGCCGAATTACCCGGCCGCCTGGCGAGCCCACCTGGATCACTGGTGTAACTGCTCATCGTCGGGTACACCAGTTACGAGCAACGGTTGACGCTATTCTGGTCGGCGCAGAAACTCTCCGCCGGGACAATCCCAAGTTGACTGTACGCGGCATTCGAGCGGCCAGACAGCCATGGAGAGTGGTAGTGACCCGCAAAGGCAACTTACCGTCCGACGCAATCTTGTTCACGGACCAGTTTCGCGAGCGCACGCTTATATATCGAGACCGGACCTGGAAAGATATCTTGGCGGATCTCGGGCAACGCGGGGTTACCCGACTCTTGGTCGAAGGCGGCGGAGAAGTACTGGGTGAACTATTGGACTCCGATCTGATTGATGAAGTCTGGAGCTTTTTCGCGCCTTGCCTGATAGGCGGCGACAAACCGTCATTCGGTGGGCGAGGCGTTTCCGAAAACGCCGCCGCCAAATCGTTGCACTACAATCGTTTCGAACGTTTCGGCGACGATCTTCTCGTGCGTGGTCTTGTGCACGAAGCGTTGGAGGTTCCGACTTCCGGGTTGCGAGCACCGGGTTGAATTTTCGTCGACTCGGATCCCGGAACTCGGAACCGGAACCTTTAACTCAGAACCTCTATTCCAGCTGAACTTCCACCTTCTCTTCCAGCCTGGGTCCTAGCTGATTTCGCATAATAATCCGGGCACAAGTATTCCAGTGCAGAATAGCGTCATCATTTTTAGGCGGTCGAAGCGCTTCGGCTTTTTCAAACCAGGTCATCGCTTCCTGGAGGAACTCGAAAGCATCATGGCCTGAACCGGGGTACTGCTGCCGGAGTAAGGCTTTCGCCCGGCGTTCACATATGATACCCGCATAGTAGGCTTTCTCATAGTCATCGCGAATTCGACCTAAAACTTCTTGTGCTTCAGTTATTCCCACCGCATATCCCTTGCCAAGGCGATCCGTTAAAGCCAATAACAACACGACCAGGGCTTCCTGATTGTCCGGATCAATTTCCAGAACGTCGTAACAGATGCTTTCTGCTTCGGCCGGCTCGTTAAGCAGCCGGTAGCGCAATGCCTTATCCAGAGCCGCCGGAATGGCGTCCCTGGACAGTCTCTTCAGTTCGAACATAGGTTTTTCGCCTTTTGGAGTTTAAGGTTCCGGATTTCGGGTTGCGAGTCTGGCGTCCAGAGACGGGGTTATGGCTAAGTGATTGGAACTTTTCACACCGCAGCCTTCGGCGATTGGCTCAACCCGGAACTCGGGACCTTGAGCTCGGAACCCGAACCTGTTTTTGGCCGCACTAGCTTCCATAGCCAGCCTAATGGGTCATAAAACTCGTCTACCACCCGCTCCTTAAGCGGGATGATCGCGTTATCGGTAATCTTGATGTTCTCGGGGCAGACCTTGGTGCAACACTTCGTAATATTGCAGTAACCGATTCCCGCTGATCTTTTCAGCTCCGGAAGCCGGTCTTCCGTGTCGAGCGGATGCATTTCCAAGGCGGCCGCAAACACTAATAACCGCGGCCCTACAAATTCAGCGAGTTTATTATGGTCCCGCAAAACATGGCATACGTCCTGGCAGAGAAAGCACTCAATACATTTCCGAAATTCTTGGACGCGATCCACATCTGCCTGAGCCATCCGCCAAGTGCCATCCGGCGCGTCCGGTGGTCGCGGTTTGAATTTCTTGATCTTTTTCTTTGCCTGGTAATTCCAAGAGACGTCGGTTACCAGGTCCCGTATCAGCGGGAAGGTTTTCATCGGCTCGACGGTAATCGACTCATCCGGTAGTTCGTCCAGGCGAGTCATGCACATCAACCTTGGCCTACCATTTATCTCCGCAGAACAGGAACCGCACCGCCCGGCCTTGCAATTCCACCGGCAAGCAAGATCATTCGCCTGGGTAGCCTGAATAGCATGCACGGCATCCAGGACGACCATTCCTTCCGCCACCTTGGTCGTGTAATCGACAAATTGCCCCCCAGCGGAGTCGCCTCGCCAGATTCTAAAAGTAGCCGTGCTCATTTATTTCATCTCCTCAATGATTTGCTTCAGATACTCCGGCATCTCCGGGATCGGTTCACGCCGGATTTGCATCGATCCATCCCCTGCTCTGTGAACCACAATGTTAAATTTTCCTTCTGCTGCGTCTTTGTTGGGATAATCGTCGCGAAAATGTCCTCCGCGGCTCTCTTTTCGTTCGATCGCAGCTCGAGTAATCGCTTCTGAGACCGTCAGCAGATGCTGTAAGTCCAGAGCCGTGTGCCAACCCGAATTGTACTCACGGTGACCATGGACAACGACCTTTCGACATCGCTCCTGAAATTTCGCCAGCTCTTTGAGAGCCTGCTCCATCTCACGCTGATATCGAACGATGCCGACCAGGTTCTGCATCATTTCCTGTAGGTCATACTGGACCTGGTAAGGACCCTCCGAGCTGCCGTTTGCACCAGGGGTCCGGTCGAAGGGGGCGAGCGCTTCGCCGGCCGCTTCCTCGATTTGAGTTTGATCGATTACGCCCGCATTGTGCTCCTTCGCAAATTTCGCCGCGAATTCACCGGCGCGTTTTCCGAACACCAGGAGGTCGGATAACGAATTACCACCGAGCCGGTTCGATCCATGTAAGCCGGCGGCAACTTCTCCGGCAGCAAACAGCCCGGGCACACTAGCCATCTGTGTCTCGCTGTTAACCCGAACGCCGCCCATTATGTAGTGAGTGGTGGGTCCGACTTCCATCGGCTCCTTGGTAATGTCAAGATTCGCCAACTGCATGAATTGGTGATACATGCTCGGCAGCTTCTTTTTGATGTGCTCGGCTGCATTAGGAAGCTTTTCCTTGATCCAGGCGATGTCGAGAAATACCCCCCCATGAGGGCTGCCACGACCGGCTTTCACCTCGTTCATGATGCAGCGCGAGACATGGTCGCGCGTCAGTAGCTCGGGCGGCCGTTTTGCATTTTTATCTCCTTGAGTGTACCGCCAGCCCTCCTCCGGATTGTCAGCTGTCTGCGCTCGATAATTCTCCGGGATACTGCTGAACATGAATCGCTCACCGTTTTTGTTAAGCAGAATACCGCCTTCACCCCGGACGCCTTCCGTCACTAAAATCCCCATCACACTTGGCGGCCAGATCATACCGGTCGGATGGAACTGGACGAACTCCATGTCCATAAGCTCCGCCCCGGCATTGTAAGCCAGTGATTGCCCGTCTGCGGTATATTCCCAGGAGTTACTGGTAATCTTGTAGGCCCGGCCGATGCCGCCCGTGGCCAATACCACTGCCTTTGCTCGAAAAAGTTTGAATCGGCCGCGTTCGCGGTCGTATCCGAAAGCACCGGAGACTCGCTCACCGTCCTTAAGCAAAGTCACTATCGTGTGCTCCATGTGCACCTGAATCCCTTGGTGAATCCCGTGATCCTGCAGTGTACGGATCATTTCCAGCCCGGTGCGGTCGCCGACATGCGCTAGACGCGGATAACGATGACCACCGAAATTCCGCTGCAAGATCCTTCCGTCGGGCGTGCGGTCAAATACGGCGCCCCAGGCTTCGAGCTCGCGGACCCGATCAGGCGCTTCTTTAGCGTGCAGCTCCGCCATGCGCCAATCGTTCACGTATTGGCCGCCGCGCATGGTATCCGCAAAATGCACCCGCCAATTATCGCGATCATCAACATTGGCCAACGCCGCCGCCACACCTCCTTCCGCCATCACCGTGTGCGCTTTTCCCAAGAGCGATTTGCAGACTAACCCGACCTTGACCCCCGCCGCGGATGATTCAATCGCTGCTCGTAGTCCCGCGCCACCAGCCCCGATGACAAGAACATCGTACTCGAATGTTTCGTAATTAATCAGAAGATCCTCCAGTCATGCCAGATCCCGATCGAACAAAGGCGAACGTAAAGATCGGTAAAGCCCACCCAGAACAGGCTCATCCATGCCCAGAGCATATGTCGCCGGTTTAAACAACTCACGCAGGCATATCCTTTGAGGCGGACCGGCGCTTTGGAGACTTCGTCTAGAAAACCGCCTATCAGGTGCCGGAGCGAATGGCAGCCGAAAGTGTAACCGCCTAACAGGACCACATTGAGAGTGAGCACCACCGTACCAATCCCGATCCCAAAATGTTGGTCACCCACCGCGTTTTTGAACCACATGGCACTCCAGGCGTCGTGTGCCAGGATCAGGATGAAGACCAGCGCAAGATAAAGGAAATACCGATGAATATTCTGCAGGATCAACGGAAACGCGGTTTCACCGGGATATCCTTTGCGCGGTTCGCCGACTGCACAGGCTGGCGGGTCCGCCCAGAACGCCTTGTAATACGCGCCCCGATAATAATAACATGTTAGCCGAAAACCGGCCGGTGCCCAAAGCACCAGCAAAGCCGGCGAGAAGGGAATCCACCATGGCCACCAGCCAGGTCTAGGACCGAACCAGGCATGCGGCGAACTGCCAAACAATTCCGGTGAATAAAAAGGTGAGAGATAATTCGCTCCATTTTGATTCACCCAGTAGTGGTTCCCCTGGAAC
>JAFAVN010000564.1 GCA_019242435.1 Verrucomicrobiota bacterium
CGTAAAGGTGGGCGTGTAAGCTAACGAATGCCGTAGAAACGCTCGCGGTGGGTTTTCGCCCCACCATGCTGAGCGTCCAGGCGTTTGTTAAGTTGATAGCCACCCACCTGCTAACGTCTGGGCCGATGATCTCTCGCCGGTTCGCACCGCAGCGGGCCGGCCGGCCCATACGTCTGATGGCTTGACGGCCAATCCAGATTTGCAGGCTCCGTGAACTACGCCGACGTTGCCGCAGGACATGCGGCAACAGAACCACTTCTATCAGCCGTTTGATTTCGGGTCGCTCGAGCCTCGCAAAGCGGACCCGTATCGATCTGAGTTTCAAGTTGATCGCGACCGGATCATTTACAGCTCAGCATTTCGCCGGCTGCAGTCTAAGACCCAGGTTTTCGTCAGTGGTGAATTTGATTTTTACCGAACCCGGCTGACGCATTCGTTAGAAGTGGCCCAGATCGGCCGCTCAATCTGTTCGTTCTTGAACCAAACATCCCCTCGATTAGGGAACGATTTTTTTATCGACTCCGACTTGGTGGAAGCGGTCTGTCTGGCCCATGACTTGGGGCACTCTCCGTTCGGCCATGCTGGTGAGCGAGCACTACATCAGTTAATGGGCACTTACGGCGGGTTCGAAGGAAATGCGCAAAGCCTTCGCCTGATCGCGCAGACCATCTATCCCAGTCCGGTCGGAAGACGAGGCATGAATCCAACTCGCGCACTGATCGATGGTATCCAAAAGTACAAACGGCTCTTAAAGGAGAATCCCAGTGCAGCAAATCATTTCCTTTACGACGACCAGGAAACACTTCGTGGTTTTGCTTTAGGGTTGCCTCAGCAAGCACAATCAAACGACGGCGGCCGGCTGCGCTCCCTGGAGTGCCAGATAATGGACTGGGCGGACGACACTGCGTATTGCTTGAGTGATATTATTGACAGTATTAACGCCGGATTTCTGAGGTTCGAACGAGTGGAAACGTGGGCTAGCACTAACAACCTGAACAAAGAGCAATTCACGCACATCGAGACGGTCCTCTCGGCGATCAAAGAGAAGAAAGTGGAGGCCCGTTTCAGCCGGAAAATCGGTACTTTTATTAGGGCTGCCTCCTTGGTTTCCAGAGCGAACGATTTGGCTGATTTGAGTAATCGCTACGCGTTTGGCCTGGAAATTGAGCCGACGGTGCGGGGAGAAGCGGATGTCTATAAACGGCTTTGTCACGATTTAGTTTTCAAACATTCATTGCTCCACCAGTTGGAACGGAAGGCCCGCATGATCTTGGACGGCATTTTTGGGGCGTTCGCTGATACTTATCTCAATGAGGGCGGCGTTGCGTTGCGATTATTGCCAGAGTCATATGACCAGATGGTGCGACAGGCGCCTGACCCAAAACAAAAAGCCCGGCTTCTCTGTGATTATGTAGCGGGCATGACAGATCTTTTTGCCACCAGGACTTACAAACGGCTTTTCGATCCGGGAGCGGGCTCAATCATCGATCTTTTATAGAATCAGGCAGAATGCGCAGCGCTTACGGCGATTTCTTCAATCACGATGACGAAGCAGACGGCTATGATCGATTGGTTCAAAATGACCAGGATCCAATTCGCACCGGGTACCGCGATGTTTTGCGATGGGTAATTCAGGAAGCCCGCATCGATGCAACTTCCCGGGTGCTCGAACTCGGCTCCGGTACCGGTAATCTATCCGCGCTGATCGGTGCTTGCTCAGAACTAGTCTGTGTCGATCTCTCCGAACGAATGGAGGCGATAGCTAAGCCAAAACTGACGCATTTGGCCCGCCGGAGGTTTATCAAAGCCGATATATTGGAGGTCTTCTCGTTTGAGGTCGGGAGGTTCGATAGCGTTATCAGCAGTTACGCAGTCCATCACCTCACTCCGGACGAGAAACATCGTCTGTTTCACTGTTTACCAACTGTGTTAGTGTCTGGAAGTCGCGCGGTCTTCGGGGATTTAATGCTGCAGAATGCGGAAGAGAGAGGCACTAAGATAGAGGAGTATCTCGCAAAAAGGGATCGATCGACAGCGGAGGCGATCGGGGAAGAATTTTTCTGGCAATTAGACTCAACGGTTACGGAGTTGACAAAGCTCGGTTTCGAAGTCTCCAGCAAAAGGTTCTCACACCTGTCCTACGGGCTCGTGGCAACTTGGCAGGGTTGATGGAGGGGAAATGCTCCGGCGATTGCTCGCCGGAAGGTCGTTCGGAATAGCAGATAACAGAAAGGTGCGTGACTTAAGCCAGCATGGAGGAAAGCCGCTGTGAAGCGCGAGGATAGGTTCTCGCGAATTGAGCGACTGCGGTCTTGGAAAGCGACAGGGTGATAACACGCGGCTCCCGGGAGTTGCCCAGCGGTTTATCAACCCAGGAACTGGGCTTGAATAAAACCTGCTATTAAATTAGTTCCAACCACGATGCCGAAAAAATCCACTTCCCGTTTGATTTTCGCCTCGAGTGAACTTTCTCCGGACATGCTTTATCTCACCGGTTTTTCGGTTCCGGATCCTTTTCTTTATCTCGAGCGGAACGGCAAGAAAACCATTTTACTTTCAGATCTGGAGATCGATCGAGGTCGGAAAGAAGCGAACGTAGATGAGGTTGCTTCGTTATCAGCGGTTCAACGCCTATTAGAAAGACGGCTAAAGAAAAAACCCGCCATCGAAGAAATAGTTACTGAATTTCTGCGCAAACGCAGAGTTAAACAGGCAAATGTACCGGCCGAGTTTCCGCTCGGATTAGCCCAGGTGCTGGCAAAAGCAGGTATAAAGTTAACTCCGGTTACGGGGTTGTTCTGCGAGGCGCGCGAATTCAAGACCAACGAAGAACTAAAACGTCTGCAGGACGCCATCCGGATCACTGAGATCGGTCTGGAACGTGCCTATGATATTTTACGCGCAGCTGAAATCAAACCAGGTCGCAAGTTAATCTGGACCGGTAAGCCGTTAACCTCGGAAATCCTTCGAGCGGAAATCGATTCCGCGATTCTTCGCGCAGGCGGTACTCCAACTAACAGTATTGTTGCTGGAGGAGAACAGGCGTGCGATCCGCATGACCGCGGCAGCGGTCCATTAAAAGCAAATTCTCTAATTATATTGGACGTCTTTCCTCGAGACTCGCGAACTGGATTTTATGGTGATCTCACCCGCACCGTGGTGCGGGGCAAAGCGAGCACCGCTCAAAGGAAACTCTGGGAGACCGTTCTGGAGGGACAAGAGCTGGCCTTGCGCGAAATTACGCCGAATAACTCTGGAGAGGAACTCCAGGAACGCGTAAGAACATTTTTCAAAGACCGAGGATATCCAACCGAGCAACGGAACGGACGTTGGACCGGCTTTTTCCATGGCCTAGGACACGGCCTGGGATTGGAAATCCACGAAGCGCCCAGAATTGCTGCAACCAAGTTCAAGATGGGTCAGGTGCTTACTGTTGAGCCTGGTCTTTATCTCCCCGGCGTCGGAGGGGTGCGTCACGAAGATGATGGTGTGGTTACAGAGAGCGGGTTCAAGGTTCTATCAAAATTCCCGAAGTTGCTGGAGCTGTGAGGGGCTTGCGGTTAGCAGTTGTGATTGATTGGGTTGAAGAATGCTTTGCTGCGTCGCCTGCCCATGGCGGAGGGGGTTGCTAAGAGCGCGTTTGTTCTGCAGGTGGTGTGACGCTCAGGCGTGGCAGATCAAGCGGCTGGAACAGGTGCGACGCCCCAGCGGAACCCTTGATATGCCAACGTCGAGGAGATTGAACAATACCTGGCAGCACCGGCGGCTTTTCCCGGCGCATTATAGAATCCAGGAGTAACTCAACATTTTGGGCGCCGAAGAAGCCGTGGGTTTGGGGCGTCGCACTATTTCCTCACGCCGTTACCAATTCGCGTTGGGATCGCATGACGCTTGGAGAAGCCGAGCCATTAGCAACGCCCCTCCACCGTGGGCTGGGGACACTCCCGCCTGAGTCCACGCCTCCGAGTTCTCCAACCCGAATCAACCAGCGAACTGCGAACTGGGAACCGTGAACCGCGAACCCCTCAGCCCTTCAGCGCGAATCCGAGGATCAGCGCACCCCAGAGTACGCCGGCGGCGGTGGCAACACGCCAGCGGAGGATCGACTTGGTCAGCCAGGTGATCTGGTCTCGCAATAGATAAGGTTTGCCAACCCAGAACATTCCGAGGGTGAGCCAGATATAGGCTAACGTTACCAGCAAGAGCCGCCAGCTTTCCGGCCGTAAGAATGCTGCGGAGATGATTGGCTCGGCCACCAGCATTGCTAAGATCCCAAGAGCTCGAGCCGCTAACAGCTCGTCCACAAAGATGACGGTAAGGAAGAATAAAACGGGTATAGCGACTTGGACATAGAGCCTAAGCCAGGCGAACTCTTCCAGGTCCATGGTTGAGATCAGCCAGAAACACCAGACCGCATCAATAGCTAACAAAATTACACCAGCGGCTTTAGATCGAGGCAGCTTCAGCAACAATCTTTGAGAATCCCCTGGACGCACAAGCGCGAAAAGATGTGACAGAAAAACGAATAAGCCTACAGCCAATGCGACTAATGGCAGGCTGAGATAATAAATACGAGGCGGATAATCCATGTTCAGGAAAAAATGACGGGGTTGCCGTATAGGGTGTATCCGGTAGAGCGATGTATCCGGACCCGGAACAATTTTCCGATATGGCGGTCCGATCCCTCAAAAACGACGATCTTATTGCCGCGAGTCCTGCCAGATAACCGGCTCGCATTAGTCTTACTCGGACCTTCACACAGGATTTCAACCTCCCGGCCGACAAACGCTTCACCGCGCCGGCGCGACCAAGCGTTTACCACGTCCAGCAGATCATGATTCCGTTCTTCCTTGATCGGCTCTGGTACCTGATCCTTCATTCCGGCCGCCGGGGTATCTTTGCGGGTCGAGTATTTGAACACAAAGGCGTTGTCGAACCCAACCTCGTCGACCAATTGCCGGGTCTGCTGGTAGTCCTCGTCGGTTTCTCCCGGAAATCCCACAATAACGTCAGTTGTGATCGCCATGTCTGGACAGCGATTTCGAATGACGTCCACCAAAGCCAGGTACTTTTCAGCAGTATAGGTACGGTGCATCCGCTTTAAGATGCAATTTGATCCCGACTGCAACGGCAGATGGACATGTTCGACCAGCTTCGGCAACCTTTTGAAAGCGTCGACTAGATCCTGCCTGAAACCGATGGGATGCGGTGACGTAAACCGGATCCGCTCCAAACCATCAATCTCGTGCACCGCCTCTATGAGTTGGACGAACGGCGATTTATTGTCCTGCTTCGGAAACTCATGCCGGCCATAGAGATTCACGATCTGGCCCAGAAGAGTGACTTCCTTAACCCCTCGCTCAACCAAGGCCCGTATTTCGTCTACGATTTCCGGAATAGGCCGGCTGCGCTCCGCGCCCCGAGTGTAAGGAACAATACAGAAGGTACAATGCATATTGCACCCCTGCATAATGGAGACGAAGCTGCTGACTTCCCGGCCATCAAATTGATGGTCTCGGATAGAATTTTGAGAGCCCGATTCCTCAGCTACATCGACGATTGAAAAACGGAGATCGTCCCTGCGCTGTGCAGTGCGATGGGCAAGCGCTTGCTCAACATACTCAGCGACCCTATGAAACTTCTGGGTGCCAATCACCAGGTTGAGGTGAGGCAGAGTATCGAGAAGAGATTGTCCCCGGCTCTGAGCCATGCAGCCAAGAAAACCGTATACCACCGGGCGCTGCCGGGAAAGGGCGCCTAGCATGCCCATTTTTCCCAAAGCCTTCTGTTCTGCCAGGTCGCGGACACTACAGGTGTTGAGTAATACCACGTCTGCGTCTTCAGCGTCCAAGGTCATCACGTGACCCCGAGCCACCAGCATCTGAGCGACCTGCTCGGAGTCACGCTCATTCATCTGGCATCCGTAGGTTTTAATGAAGATCCTGGCCATCTGAAATTAGGAAGACGCGTAAGCTACCGTGAATTCTGCTTATGTCCACTTGGTAG
>JAFAVN010000113.1 GCA_019242435.1 Verrucomicrobiota bacterium
GGTCTTTGCGAAGGCGCTTTCTCTGTGAGCATGTTGGGGAAAGCCCAGGAAAACCGGCTAATTCGGGTGCGTTGCCTCGACCTGCGGCAATGGGCAACGGGCAAACATCGCGTGACTGACGAACCGCCCTACGGCGGCGGCCCGGGAATGGTCCTGAAAGCAGAGCCGATTTTCGCTGCCGTCGAAGCAATTCGCAGATTGGATTCGCACGTTATCTTGATGTCCGCCGCCGGCCAGCGGTTCACGCAGCAGAAGGCTCGAGAACTGGCCGAACGGATGCATCTTATTTTCGTTTGCGGTCACTATGAAGGGGTTGACCAACGCGTAGCGGATCATCTGGTGGATGAGGAATTATCGATCGGTGATTACGTGCTGACCAATGGAGCTATCGCCGCTACGGTGGTGGTGGATGCGGTTTCTCGGATGGTGCCGGGCGTACTGGGCGAGAGTCAGTCAGCCGTGGACGAATCCTTTGCTAGTGGGACGCTTGAATATCCGCAGTACACCAGGCCGGCTGAGTTTAGAGGGTGGAAAGTACCGGAGGTGCTGCTCTCGGGTAATCACGCCGCTATTAATGCGTGGCGAAAGCAAGAAGCAGAAAGACGAACCGGGGAGCGGCGGAGAATTAGCAGGCGCAAACGGCTCGGCCGACCCGGCTCGGCACACGGTATGGACGACCCCGCAGGGTATGGCGAAGCCGGAGACGAAACGGGAAGCCTGTGAACGTCGTCGATTGGGGAAAAAGGGCCAAGCAATGGCGATGATGGATACACAGGCGCGAAATTCTCTCTTTTGTCCACGCCAGAGGATAGACCAGCGTCGAACGTTCTGCGTAACCGGGGCGGCGGTCCGCAGCCGGCAAGCGGAGGAGTTTCGATTGAAATGAACGTTTATCGCGGTTTTCTGCAAGCTCGGACGTTTGGACGGTTTTGCTTTGCTCTCCTGGCGGAAGCGGCTATCGCGGCCGCACTTATCGTTGCAGTCTATTTCGGGTGGGCTTCAACGCTCGATCTACGGCAGGTTGGCCACATTCCCGAGCGCTGCTGGATTTACGATGCAGACGGAAATGTTTACAGCCGGCTATACGGCGAAAATCGTATCCTGGTCAACGTCAACCAGGTGTCGCCCCTCTTCAAAAAAGCGCTCCTGGCACGCGAAGACTCCCGATTTTACGAACACCATGGAGTCGATCTGGTTGGAATCTTTCGCGCTTTGGGCAGTAACGTCAGCCATCTCACTTTGCTGCAAGGCGGCAGTACAATTACTCAGCAGCTGGCCAGAAACAGCTTTGATCTAGGGGGCCGGGATCTCAGCCGAAAGATCCTGGAGGCATTTGTCGCTTTACGGATCGAGGTAACCTTCTCCAAGAATCAGATTTTGGATGATTATATTAACCGGATCTATTTCGGTTCTGGCTACTACGGGTTAGAAGCGGCCGCCCGAGCCTATTTCGGGAAGTCCGCTTCACAGGTTAATCTGTCTGAAGCAGCTACGTTAGCAGGCTTGATTCGCAGCCCTAACCGGTACTCACCCATTAACAATATTTCGGGAGCCACCGCCCAACGAAATGAGGTTCTCGATCGAATGGCGGAACTAAACTACATCTCCAGGCAAGAGGCGCAGGCTGCTAAAGAAATGCCGCTGAAGACAGCAAGCAAGCGATTCTCCGTTCCGCAGCAGAATTATGCCATGGATGGGCTTTACCGCGAGCTTCAGGGGATCGTTTCGCAGGACCAAATTGATAGCGGCGGTCTGAAAATTTATACGACTCTCGATCCTGCCCTCCAATTAGCGGCGGATTCCGCCTTAGACAATTTTTTAATCCAGATTGAAAATCGCTCGGATTATCGACACCCGCGTAAAGCGGCTTTCTCCGATAATCAGCGGGCGAATGAAGAATTGACCCCTTATCTGCAGGGTGCCGCTCTGGTTATTGACAATCGTACAGGAGGAATCCGGGCGATCGTGGGCGGTCGTGATTACAAGGACAGTAAGTTTAACCGGGCGCTGCAGGCGACCCGGTCAGTAGGCTCTACTGTCAAGCCGTTTATCTACGCAGCTGCTTACGCCGATGGTTTATTTCCGGGCAGTCGCGTGAGTGACGATCCGATTCGCCCCGGTGAGGTTCCGGAGGCCCCGCACTGGAATCCGGCCAACTCGGATGGCACGAATCGAGGATTATTACCGTTGAGAGACGGCCTGATTTTCTCACGAAATACCATAACAGTCCGACTGGGTGAGCGAGTCGGATTGGAGAAGATTCAAGCACTGATCACCCAGACCGGCTTAGGCGCAAATATCCCAAAACTTCCTGCCATTTATCTGGGCGCCTTCGGTTCCACCTTAAAGGACGTGGTGGCGGCATACAGTGCATTCCCCTCTGGAGGGATGCGGCGGGAACCTTATCTGATTGAACGCATAGATGACAAGGACGGTCATGTGCTCTACCAAGCGCATCCAGTGCAGAGACAGATCCTGAGCCCGGCGGTATCCTGGATGGTAGCAGAGACTCTAACCGGCGTGCTTTCGCGCGGCACCGGCGCAGCGGCCAAGTCTCTCGGACTCGACCGCTACGCGGCTGGCAAGACCGGAACAACGGACGATTATAAGGATGCTTGGTTTGTGGGCTTCACTAACTCGCTAACCTGCGGTGTCTGGGTCGGATTTGACCAGCCGCAGACGATCGAACAGCACGGGTATGGCGCGACGTTGGCATTGCCGATCTGGGTGCGGATCATGGAAAAGGCGCCTCGCCAAAAGTATCCAGACGGTGAGTTTCAT
>JAFAVN010000384.1 GCA_019242435.1 Verrucomicrobiota bacterium
ACTGGCCGCAAAAGAGAAAGGGTTCGAAAAATTCTTCGCGTTCGTTCGTGCTGACAATCCCGGAGCCTTGTCATTCTATAAACGGATCGGCTTCGAAGTTATTGGTATCGCCAAGCGACATGCGAAAATCAACGGCCGATATATCGACGAGGTGATGATCGAACGGTCGATCTAAGGATTGAACCTGAGCGTAATGTCGAGAAAGCACCATGGATGACGCCATATTGCCCGGTTCGGTACGGTTTTCCTATGAACGGCTTAGATCGGGTGCTGAGAGGCAAGCTGGGCCTATTGCTCGGTTAGGGCCGAGGTAGCTTGGGCTCGGGCAAATTAAAGTCTACCTTTTCGATCTGAGCCGCGACAGCACCACGATTCGAACGTAAAACTGAAGTAGGTTATCTCTTCGGCTAACATTTCGTTTTGAGAACGAGAACGAAAATGGCCGATTCCAACCATCCAGCAAAAACATGCCGCCCATGACCGAGTCGCCGTTCGTGCGCGATCTTCTTGCCAGATACACTATCTGGCAACCCATCGAAGATGTCGGGCTCTTGCCGGGGGAAATCTTATTATCGTTCGACGATGGCCCAAACCAGGTGGCGGATACCACTTCCCGGTTGCTGGATGCACTGAAAACCGAAAATGTCCCGGCGGCATTCTGTGTCTGCGGGAAATGCGTCCGCGAAGCACCGCATCTTGTCCGGCGAATGCAAGCCGAAGGGCACCTACTCGTCAATCACGGTAATCAACATTTGCCTTTGACCCTCTTTTCGGAAGCGGCTCTTCAACAGGAGATCCAGGGATGCGACGCCGCTTTAGCCGGCGCCGTTCAGGATCCGGGATTTTGTGCCTCGGCTTTCCGCCCTGCCTGCGGCTGGTGGACCCCCGCTGTTAAAACGATTGTTGACCGATTGAATAGACGCGTACTGCCAATCACCGATTTCGGAAACGATACCAGCATCACGCGCCACAACTACGCCACCTGGGTGGACAGAACCCGGCGGGCCGCTCAACGGGATCGAGGCGGAATCTTCGTGCTTCACGATCGGCGCTTGCGCTTCTGGGGTGAATCCCATTACGACGTGACAAATCCGGACACGAGCGCTTACCGCGGGTGGGTTCCTGAGGCGATATCCACGCTAATCCGCCAATGTCGGTCGGATGGTTTTATCTTCCTGGACCCGGCGACATGGATTGAACGGTTGGCAACCGCTCGGTAAACTCGGGATCACGTTGTTATTCACTTTATAACTGATATCCGACCCAAGCCATCTCTCCTCCAGCCTGACAAGGCGATCCTTCGCAGGATCAAAACCTGTAAGTCCGGTAAGCGAAGAAAGCTGGACACCCGGGGGTCCGATGGTTAGCTCGATGTTTCCAAGCCACAGCCGTTACTTCACTGCATGCGAATAGATCTGAGCTCCTTTCTACGAAGGTTACCGGCTGCCCGCGTTGTCAGTAAAACCAAGGACAAACTGATAGCGATAGGCGCCAAAGACCGGCTTAATCAATTAATCCGGCCTTACGGCAAGGTCCTGGAATTCCAGCTGAACACCAGTGAGCGCTCTGTTTATGCTTCATTCCAGCTCAAGGGAGAATTGGAAACGATCCAGTTCTGGGTTCGGGAGTATAACCTTATGCAGAACAAAAATGGGCAAATCTTCATTGAGGTCGATAGCAAAGACATCAAGACCTCTCGAGAATGGCTAACTAAACTGATTAACGACCAGCTCGGACAACAGAAAGTATTAATTCCAGAGCAGCTAAATTGGCTGGTTCAACTGCTGAAATAGGTCAGTTCGAGGCTTGCTCGTTCCGGTTTGACACACAGCACACCAGGAGTTTGCAAGCTCCAGCAGCCCTGAGAATGCGTTTCGACGTAATGGGAGCATCACCCTGCCAACCGCCGTTTGCCGGCCCAACCCACCCAAAGTAACTTGCCGGATCAGCTTTGCCGATCAGTTTTGCCCACCGGCCTGGTCACCGGTGTTCAAAGCCACTAACTCGCCGCCTCTGACTACAAACACCACTTCGCGAGTGCCCGCAAAAGTGCCCATCGGTATTCGGATGAATTTAACCTCTCCCAATTCGTAAGTTGATTCCGAGCTTCGCGAAGTAGCTTCCAGTATAGTTGATTCCTTGTTCATATCAGTAGTTCTCAGACTGTTCTGGCATGCTTATGCCTTTAAATAAGTTTAATTTTCTGTAGGTGTGCACTAATCCGGACTTTCATAGGCGTGAAATATATGTTTTCTATGTTTGGAATAGGATGAGCCTATGGAAATGCATCAGTTGCGTTATTTTGCCGCGGTCGCTCGCCTGGGGAACTTCAGTCGGGCGGCAGAAGAATGCCGGGTCGCCCAACCTTCCTTAAGCCAACAGATCCTGAAACTCGAAGACGAAGTCGGCGAACGTCTTTTCGAACGGACCAGGCGCCGGGCTATTCTGACTTCTGCCGGCGGTCTTTTTTTGCCGCACGCACTTAGCATTCTCGAAGAGGCTGAGCGCGGCAGGCAGGAGATCCGAGAGATGAGCGGCAAAATCCGCGGAAAGATCCAGGTTGGAGCGCTTCCCACCATCGCTCCTTATTTTTTACCCGGAATCGTAGGACCCTTTCGTGAAAAATATCCGGGTGCTGAATTGATCATTCACGAGGACACGACGTCCCAGCTCCTGAGAAATTTAGAAGAAAACCAGCTCGATCTTGCAGTGATCAGCGACGGCTCTCCGGGTTCCGGCATTCAAGTCGAGGACCTCTTTAGCGAAGAACTCCTGCTATGCCTGCCGCTGAACCATGCTCTTGCCAAGCGGCGAAAGGTTGTGGCTGCCGATTTACATAGCGAACGGTTTATCGTGATGCAGGAAGGTCATTGCCTTGGGGCACAGGCCCAGCAATTTTGTGAATCCAAAGGATTCCGGCCGCGGGTGAGCTGCCGGAGCGCACAAATTGGGACAGTGCTGGCCATGGTTCGAGCTGGCTTGGGCATTTCACTGATTCCAGACATGGCCCGCCGGAGCGAGCCGGGTGAGGGCGTAGTTTATCGGTCATTGGACGGTGTGCGCCCGCGTAGAACCATCGCTCTGGCCGTATCAAAACAACGCAAAACCGGTCGCAGCACCCTCGAACTGGGCAATTTTATTCGTCAAAATCTGGCCGCGGCCCGGTGAAGTGCGTATCGGCGTGTCGGCATATCGGCGTTCGCGGGTTCTCCCTCGTTGACGCCGCTCGCTTCGGCTATAGCGTTGGGCATGCTAGACATTCGTCTCCTACGCGAAAAACCAGAGTTTGTGCGTGAACGCCTCGCCACTCGAGGAGGAGACCTCTCATCCCAGTTGGATGCAGTGCTGGCGCGCGACGGGCAGCGGAGACGCGCCGAGACCACCTTGCAACAACGCAATGCCGAGCGAAACCGGTTAAGCAAAGAGATCGGCCAGCTACGGGCTAAAAAGCTTCCCAGTACCGAGCTGGAAACACAGGTCCGGCAGATCGGGGACGAAATAGCGGCGTTGAACGAAGAAGTGAATCAAGCAGATGAACAACAAAGAACATTATTGCTGACATTACCAAATCTTCCCCATGCCAGCGTGCCGGTTGGAACCAGCGCGGACGATAACCCGGTGGTGCGAACCTGGGGTGAAGCACCCACCTATTCGTTTCGTCCGTTGGACCATGTTGACCTTGCTACTAGCCTGCGCTTGATCGATTTCGAGCGCGCCACAAAAATCAGTGGCAGCGGCTTCACCTGTTTCACCAACTTGGGCGCTCGCCTCCAGAGAGCATTGATTCAGTTCCTGCTCGACCTGCATACGGAGAAACATGGTTATACAGAGGTTGCTCCTCCTTTTCTGGTGCGGCGGGAGACAATGGTTGGTACCGGGCAGTTGCCCAAGTTTGAACAGGAAATGTGTTATGGCTTGGAAGACGGAACTCTTTTTCTGATTCCCACCGCAGAAGTCCCGATAACCAATTTACATCGTGAGGAAATCTTGCCAGTCGCCGACCTGCCAAAGCGATTCGTCGCTCAGACGCCCTGTTTTCGACGTGAGGCGGGCGCTGCCGGCAAAGACACTCGCGGGCTTATCCGGGTGCACCAATTCGACAAGGTAGAACTGGTTAAGGTCACAACGCCCGAAATCTCGTATCAGGAGCTGGAATCAATGACGGCGGATGCCGAGAAGGTTCTGCAACTTCTCGGGCTGCATTACCGGGTCATCGAGCTTTGCACTGGTGATATCGGATTCGCTGCTGCCAAGACCTACGACATTGAGGTCTGGGCGCCCGGCCAAGGACGCTATCTGGAAGTTTCGAGTTGTTCGAACTGTGAAGAGTTTCAGGCGCGCCGGATGAACCTAAAGTTCAAGGATAGTGAGGGAAAAAATCGGTACTGCCATACCTTGAACGGCTCCGGGGTAGCGTTGCCCCGCCTATTCGTGGCGCTGATCGAAACGTACCAGCAGGCCGACGGCAGCATCCAGGTGCCCGAGAGGCTTTGGGACTACATCAAGGTGAAGTTCATCCTGTAAGGATTAAAATCTTCCTCTGGAGCCGCTTTTCAACTCGCCGCCGGCGGGCTAGCGTTCCCTCCCGCAGATCCCTTCTGTTTAATGCATCGCCCATCCGGCCGGCCAGATGCTCTTGCTCCTTCGGCCCGTTTGGGCAGACGCCTTGTACTTATAGACATTGCCCATGGAATAATGCATCTTGAGTTGCTCTCCTTTCAGGTGGCCGATGCCGTTTAAAGTCCCGCGTTCGGGGAGATTAAGGAGGGTGGAACACCATGAAGACGTCTGCGGCACCTATTTCGTTTGCCGGCTCTTTTTTAGGCGAAGTACGGCATGTGTGCGCTTTTTTTAATAGCGAGGAAGAAGAGTATCGCGTGTTACTTCCATTCATTAAGGACGGGTTAGAGTGTGGTCACAAAGCGGTTCACGTCGTCAACCCAGATCGAATTCAGGATCACTTGCAACGGCTGGCGGCGGTAGGAATCGACCCGCTGCACGCTCAGCAGAGTGGTCAATTGGAGGTACGGAACAATACCGAAACGTACCTCCGGGACGGTCGTTTTGACCAGAACCTGATGCTGGAAGCGTTCGAGCAGTTAGCCAGCGGCAACGCGAAGGGCGGATTTCCACTAAGTCGCATCATCTGCCGGATGGACTGGGCGGCTGCGGGTCGATCGCACGTTGACGATGTTATCGAGTTCGAGTCTCGAGTAAATTCCGTATGGCGTCGCCACGACGACGCCGTCATTTGTACCTACCATCTTCCGATATTTGGAGGGGAAACGGTGATTGACATCCTGCGAATCCATCCTCTGGTCATTATCGGCGGCATTCTTCAGGAGAATCCTTTCTTTGTACCTCCAGAAGTGTTCCTGCCCGAATTTCGCGAACGACGCGCGCGGCGAACTAAATGATCCTCGAAGGCGGTCTACGATGGAAGCGCCACAAGATGCCGACGAAGAAGTAGGGCATCTCCGGCGCTGCATTAATGACCTGGTCAGCTTCGTCGCCCTTCCTGCCATGTGGAGTGGCGGTGGCCCAACCCAGATTGTTCACACCTTGCTCGACGCGATTCTGGATATGCTCAGCCTGGATTTCGTTTATGCGCGATTGGAAGGTCTGGATCGCCATACACCGATTGAGTTGGTTCGCGTTGCCCAATGGCGAGAAGCGATGCCGCGATCGCAAGAAATTTGCGCCGTCATCAGCGGCCTATTGGGAGATGAGCCGCAGAGATATCCTGCGCTGGTAAGGAACCCAATTGGCGAACGAGACATCTCGATTGTGCCCTTGCGGCTCGGGCTGCAGGGTGAATTTGGTGTAATCGTTGCAGGATCTCAACGAGCGGACTTTCCAAGGCAGACCGAAAGGCTTCTTCTGGGAGTGGCCGCGAATCAGGCCTGGATCGGCCTGCAAGAGGCTCGGCTCCTCGGCGAACAAAAGCGGGCCGCCAGCGAGCTCGATCGACGAGTTGGGGAAAGGACTATGGAACTTTCCAAAGCAAACGAAGAACTGAGGAAGGCTCAGGCCGAGCTAGCACACGTGACCCGGGTGATGACTCTCGGCGAGTTGACCGCCTCCATCGCCCACGAAGTTAACCAGCCGCTGGTGGGCGTTCTGGCCAACGCTGGCGCCAGCCTACGCTTTCTGTCAGGGGATTCGCCTAACCTCCTTGAAGCCAAGGAAGCGATACGAGCCATAATTCGTGACGGGAATCGAGCCGCCGACGTTATCTCTCGGATGCGCGCTCTGTTTAAGAAGGCTCTACCAACGAAAGAACGTTTGAACATAAACGAGGCGATTGAAGAAGTGGTAATCCTGGCCCAGGGCGAAGGGAGAAGAAACCAGGTCGCGCTACGGATGGACCTGGCCGCCAATCTCCCTTCTGTCATGGCCGACCGAGTACAGATACAGCAGGTCGTGATGAATCTAATCCTGAATGGTATCGAGGCAGCAAGCGTGGTGGAAGACCATGAGCGATATCTAGTGATCACGACCCAACTCATCCGCGAAGACCAAGTCCAGGTGTCGGTTAGAGACTCCGGAACCGGCATTGATCCCGGTTACGTCGAACGAATTTTTGATGCCTTTCACACCACAAAACCCGGTGGCATGGGCATGGGACTGTCGATTAGTCGTTCGATCATCGAAAGTCATGGTGGACGGCTTTGGGCTACTCCGAACGATGGTCCCGGTACAACCTTTCAATTCACCCTTTGAAGTGTCCGCAGAATCGCCTTTGCCGAAATTCAAAGCAATCGTCTTTGTCATAGACGACGATCTCTCGGTTAGAGAGGCTTTGGAACGTCTACTTCGATCAGTCGGCTGGAGCGTCGAAACTTTTGCTTCGGCTCAGGAGTTTTTGGCTCACCGAAGGGAAAATATTCCGAGCTGCCTGGTGTTGGATGTCAATTTGCCGGATTTGAGCGGACTTGATCTCCAGAAAAAGATTCTCGAAACGAACAGGGAGATTCCTATTGTTTTTATTACGGGACACCAAGACGTTCCAACCTCGGTGCGAGCCATGAAGGCGGGGGCAGTCGAATTTCTGGTTAAGCCCTTCTCAGAGGCGGATCTCTTGGATGCGATTGAGCAGGCCATAAAACGCGATCTATCTGCCCGCCATCAGCAGACGCAGATGGAGGATCTGCACGGACGATATGAATCGCTGACGCCGCGCCAGCGGCAAGTAATGGAAAGGGTTGCCTCCGGCCTCCTCAACAAACAGGTGGCGGCAGAACTTGGCCTCAGCGAGATCACGGTCAAGATTCAGCGCGGCCAGGTAATGCACAAAATGCGCGCCAGTTCTTTAGCGGACCTGGTAAGAATGTATGACAGGCTGCGGATTTGGCGACAGAGCAAGCGTTAGCCAAAGTTCTATCTCCATCGTAACTAGTGTACTGGCCGCGGCGAAATCCAGGTTATCTCGCGGTCGGCACACTAGCATCTCGGCAGGCTATACGAAGGTATAGTGGCTTCTTGTCGAATTGTTGTCACCTTTCTCTCTGTGGTAGTCCCGACTCTGATTTCGATCGTGGATGACGACCAATCGGTTCGTGAAGGTCTTCACCGCCTGCTAAGCTCCGTCGGGTTCGCAGTGAACACGTTTGCTTCAGCCGATGAATACTTATGTTCTGATCGAGCCAGAAGCGCGGACTGCTTGCTACTTGACATTCGCATGCCGGGAAAAGGTGGCATCGAGCTCCACCGCCAGATGGCTGCCAACCATTCCGAGATCCCGGTAATCTTTATCACAGCGCACGAGGAAGAGACTGCGCGCCTGCAGGCCCTCCAAGGCGACGCGAGGACAGTCCTCATCAAGCCGTTCAGTGAGGAGGCCCTGCTAAATGCAATTAACCAGGTGTTGTCTGCTAAATCAGACCGAACTGAAGAGGCATTCTAAATAAAGTTAGTCAGCCCTAATGAACTGATGCCTATGGAAAGAGCGACAACAGAACGCGACAACCTTCGCTATACGAAGATACCCCTCACGAATGGATCCGGTGTGATGCCTGCCCTCGGTTTTGGCACGCTGATTCCCGACCTCATCGACACCAAAAACGCGACTAAGGCCGCGCTGGAAGCAGGATTTCGTCAATTCGATTCCTCAGAACGGTACCGAAATGAAAAAGAGGTAGGCGAAGCCATGCAGGAAATATTCAAAGAGGGGGCGATAAAGCGAGAAGACGTTTTTATCGCCACGAAACTGTGGAACAACAATCACCGCCCTGAACGGGTCAAACCCGCTTTCGAGGCGAGTCTGAAGCGACTTCAACTTGATTATCTCGATCTCTATTTAATCCATACACCGTTTGCCTTTCAACCTGGTGACGAGCAAGACCCAAGGGATGAGAACGGCAAAGTAATTTATGATGATGGGGTGACGTTGCTGGATACGTGGCGAGCTTTGGAGAGTCTTGTGGACGAAGGCAGGTGTAAAGCCATCGGATTGTCGGACGTGAGTCTGGAAAAGGCGAAAGAGATTTTTGTATCCGCGAGGATAAAGCCTGCGGTCGTTCATGTAGAATCCCATCCATATCTCCCAGAATGGGAGTTGCTTGAGTTTTGCAATCAGAATGGTGTCGTGTTCCAAGCTTTCGCGGCGTTAGGTCATAGTTCAGAACCTAGGTTGCTAGACGATCCTGTGATTACCTCCATCGCCGGTAAAATTAACAAAACTCCCGCTCAAGTGCTGCTCGCATGGGCAGTGCAGCGCGGGACGGCCCTCCTTACCACATCCAAGACCCCCAGCCGCATCAAGGAGAACTTTGATATCTCCACGCTTCCTGAAGATGCAATGAAAGAGATCAATGAGGGAATCGAGACGCGGGAAAGATTTAATGCAGTCGTGGAGACT
>JAFAVN010000156.1 GCA_019242435.1 Verrucomicrobiota bacterium
TGAGGCAAAACGTTTGGTCAGAGATTATGGTGCTTGGTTGAACGAAGGATTCAACGTCGAGGTACTGGGGGATTACGCGGTAATTTCGACCCCCTTCCTTGATCCTCATAACGACGAGATCGAACTGTATGTTCGGAAGGAGGCGGATGGCCTGGTTCTAACGGACCGAGGCTACACGCTAAGCGATCTGGAAAGCTCAGGGCTAGATGTTTCGACTGAGAAGCGAAAGGCGCATCTCGAAGAGATTTTAAACGGTTTCGGCGTTTCTGCCGAAGGAGACGAATTGTTTGTGCGGACCAGTGAAAAGGATTTTCCCCAACGGAAACATAACCTGCTTCAAGCGATGTTAGCCGTTCATGATCTCTATTTGACGGCTCAGACGCACGTACAGCAGTTCTTTACCGAGGATGTTGCCCTTTTTCTTAAGGACCATGACGTCCCCTTCTTTCGCGACTTTAAGCTCTCAGGACGGAGCGGATTCGATCATCATTTCGACTTTGCATTTCCTGCTACTAGAGCAAAGCCGCAACGTGTGTTGGTGGCGATAACCGAGTTAACGCGTGAACGAGCGACTAGCACGGCCTTCGCAGTTAACGATGTCCGACTCGCCAGGGGGCCAGAGCCATTGCAAGCTTTTACATTGATCAACGATCAAGAATCGACGGTTGCGAACGATTATTTAGACGCATTGCGGAATTATGAGATATCCGCCCTGCGCTGGAGCCGGCGCGAGGAGGCGTTAATTGCCTTGCAGAGCTGAGTAGATACGCGCAGATGCTGACGCGCAAAGAGAACCGCGACAGGTTACGCCATCAAGCGGTTTGGGACTTCCCGTGCGGGTGAGGAGGGACCGGCCGGGTCGTCCGTAAACTACTCGTGGTATGCCGATGCGTTCGGAAAAGGATTGTAGGCACCGTGGCTATTCGGTTCCGGGGCGTAAACAAATCCATAGAGATCTTTTCTGATATTGACCGGATCGAGCAGCAGGCCTTTGTCCCGGGCTACGTGGGTGTATTCGATCAGAACTCGTTTGGTGCCATTGATACCCCACATCTTAAATCCCGACCCAAAAAGTCCGCCATTAGGGTAAAGCTGGTCCAGCCCTGCCATCGCATGGAAACAATTAATGGCGACTCGATCTTTGCGATAAACGCGGTCATCGGCCCGATAACGGATAGTTCCTCCGTCGAGCAATCGCATCCGCTTTACGCCAAGATCAAAGGCTTCTTTCCTGACCTCGTAGGGCCCCCACATCCCCACCGCATTTTTGTTATTCAGCGCCAGCTTCAGCGTCTCAGCCAGCGTGAAGTTTTTTCCAGCGATGATAGGACATTTATTCCAGCTCGCGAAAAGGCGGCTGCCGAAGCCGTCGAAAACGCACAGATGCGGATTAGTATCGAAATCGTGAGGCACCCAGCTGATGGTAAATGCTTCAAAATCCCGGCCCTTGAATTTCCCTGTCCTGAATCCTGAGGTAGGGCCGAGTTGCTTACCCGCGGGTAGCAAGTGGATCACCGAGATGAACGAGTGTGAACGCTGCGGGGTATGCCATCTGTCTTGGTAAGCGAAAGCAACAATAAAATAGCGGTCCCGCGTATTTTTGCCTTTTCCCAGTTCCGGTGCGCCCTTGGCCTTGATGCGGTTAACGATCTGCTCGTACAACGGCACATTGTAATTCGAGAAGTCGACATCCGGCTTTAGCAATCCCCCGTGCACCGCAAGGCCCGGGCTGAAAAGCAAAGCGCAGGTTGCGAGCCAACTCGCGAGAGGTTTAAATCGCCGGCTGATTTTCCGCTGCGCTCCGCAGCCGCCGGGAGGCAGCCATTTGCGTTCCTTACTCACGAGGCATTGAGGAAGCAGTCGTTGCCAGCCTCGTCTGCAACCGCTGTTCGGGTTCTGCCTGGCGCTTTCTTCTGTTGTCACGATCTTGTGCCGCAGAGCGTAGAAAAGAGCGGAAAGATTGTCTAGAATTTCAGATACGGAGGGTGACAAAGTCGTTCATTTGCCAGGCCATCACCGCACTCAGTCCTGGTTTAGGGTTGCAAATTCGGGGTATTTGGAGCGCGGCGTAATGGCGGCGGAGCCACAATTCCCGCCGATGTGAGCGGAAACTGAATGCGAATTAAAGCGGCTAACATCGCCACGGAGTTGTCGCTCCACAGTCCGCCATGACCTCGGATGATCTCTTTTGGCACGCGCACGACCCAAACGGGCACCCGAGCATTTCCGGT
>JAFAVN010000452.1 GCA_019242435.1 Verrucomicrobiota bacterium
GTCAGAAGAAGCTACTTGGCGGAGAAACTTAATCTCGCTCAGAGCCCGGCCGGTGCCTTCCGCCACCGCGCTGAGCGGGTCTTCTGCGACGTGAACGGGGAGCCCTGTCTCTTCTTGAAGTAATCTATCGAGTCCACGGAGTAAGGCACCGCCACCCGCCAGAACCAAACCACGATCGACCAAGTCCGCCGATAGCTCTGGAGGGCAACGCTCCAGGGTGACTCGTACCGACTCGACGATGGTTGAGATCGGTTCCAGGAGGGCCTCGCGCACTTCCTGGGATGTGATTGTCAGGGTCTTTGGCAGGCCGGCGACGAGATCTCGACCTTTCACCTCCATGCTTGTCTCCTTATCCATCGGGTAAGCGCTCCCGATCTTGATCTTGATCTCTTCCGCCGTTCGCTCTCCGATCATGAGGTTGTAAGCCCGTTTCATGTACCCTGCTACCGCCTCGTCCAGTTCATCCCCTGCTACCCGCACACTCCTGCTAAAGACGATCCCCGATAGCGAAATCAATGCGACCTCTGTAGTACCGCCTCCGATATCAATTATCATGTTTCCGGCTGCGTCCTGGACCGGCAGTCCGACCCCGATCGCCGCCGCCATCGGTTCTTCGATAAGGTACACTTCTCGGGCTCCGGCGTGAGCAGCGGATTCTTTGACAGCCCGCTTTTCAACCTCTGTTATTCCGGATGGTACCGCGATCACTACTCGCGGCCGAACCCATTTGTTACTGTGCACCTTCGTAATAAAATGCCGAAGCATGGCTTCGGTCATTTCGAAATCGGCAATTACTCCATCTTTCAGGGGGCGCACGGCGACAATGTTGCCCGGAGTCCTTCCCAGCATGCGCTTGGCTTCATCGCCGACGGCCAACACATGGCTGCTTCCGGCCCGAACCGCGACGACCGAAGGCTCACGTAGAACGATACCCTGGTCCTTTACATACACGAGGGTATTAGCCGTCCCGAGATCGATACCGATATCGTTCGAAAATAACCCGAAAACACCATTAAACATTCGAAATCCGCCTTTTATTCTTGCTTGTGGTTACATCCACGCTCGGACTGAGTAGGCAATTCCCTTGTCGTCAAGGCCAGTCTTCACGAGTGTAAGTCAGCGCAGGTTTCAATCGCTTTTACGCTGGCTTGCCTTATCTAGGTAGACCAGCACAGGTCGTCAAGGAAACAATCCGGCTAACCAGGTCGATCCCTAACAAGAGGTTGGTTGCCCGCGGCACAGCTTGACCGCGTGGGGGATTGCTCCTGCCACGATGGTCAGGCAATCGACTGCACCTTGAGGTTTGCCCGGGAGCGCTACCACCAGCGAAGAATCGACGACCGCAGCAAGACTCCGCGACAAGATCCCATTAGGTGTCAGCTTATATGATTCTGCCCGCATCAACTCTCCAAATCCCGGTATTTCGATTCTCATGATCCCTCGGATGGCTTCCGGGGTCACGTCTCGCGCGGCAATGCCGGTACCTCCAGTAGTAAGAATCAACTCGCATCCTTGAGCGGCAAAGGCCCGGATCGCGCTTTGGATCCGCTCACGATCGTCGGGTACAATCGCCTCCGCCTGTACACTCCAACCAAACTCTTTGCATTTTCGGGTCAAAGCCGGCCCACCTTCATCCGCATAGATCCCTTGGGCCGCGCGATCGGACACAGCAACGATACCAACCAGCAAAGAATTCATATCGCCTCTTTTATTTTCGACAGGAGGTGAATGCCCGAAATCTCCATGGTTTTATCAATTGCTTTGCACATGTCGTATATCGTCAACCCAGCGACACTCGCCCCGGTCAACGCTTCCATTTCTACTCCGGTTTGAGCTGTGCTGGTTACCGTACACTCGATCTCAATCCCGTCCTGCTTCTCCCGGAATATCACATCCACATGTTGTATCGGAAGAGAATGGCACAAAGGAATTAGTTCATCTGTCCGCTTAACCGCGTTGACAGCGGCTACATGTGCGACCGCTAACACATTCCCTTTCGCGATCCCGAGTTCGTTAATTTTTTGAACAGTCTCTCTTTGTAACCGGATAAAACCGGCGGCGGTCGCTGTTCGCCGTGAGACCGGTTTTTCTGAAACATCGACCATTCTGACCGAGCCGGTCGGCGCAATATGGGTAAAATTAGTGCTCATCCGCCAATGGCGACCATTTTGCGTCCGGGCTGATAATTGAACCGAAAATCGTGCTGTTCCGGTTTCCGATCGACTACTTGCAGGAAAAACCGCTGGAGGTCTTCATCAGTTGCTCCCTGCCGTAGAGGAGTCTTGATATCGAACTCCAAATGATTTCCCAGACAGGGCCGTAGTTTTCCGTCACAAGTTAAGCGCAATTTATTACAGGTTTCGCAGAAGTGCAGATTGGTCAGCGCACCGATAAAGCCGATCCGTTGCGGGAAATCCCGAAACCGATAATAAAGCGCCGGGCCGTTGGTTCGAAAATCCGGCTCCGGAATCAGCGGGCCCAATTCAGCCTCAAGCCGTCTCTTGGCTTCTGCCACCGGACAAAAGTTCTCGTCCGACAGGACGTCGGAGGTTGTAACCGGCATCAATTCGATAAACCGAATCAAAAAGCCTTCCTGGCGAGCGAACCGCACCAAATCGCCAAAGCTCTCTTCGTTCTTGCCCCGAATCATGACTGTGTTGAGTCGGATTTGGGTAAACCCGGCTTGCTGGGCACTTCTTAAGCCGGCTAAAGTTTGCGGGAGAGCATCCCGACCGGTGACAGCGGCATAGATGTCCCGATCTAAAGAATCAAGGGAAACATTCACGTTCTTGACGCGCAGATCGGCTAACTCTTCCGCTATCGTCCTCCCAGTTTCGGTTCGCTTGGCCAGGAGCGTCCCATTGGTAGAGATCCCGATGTCGCGAATTCTCTCGATTCGGCTGAGCTGACGGAAGAACTGGAGAATGCCTCTCCTGGTCAAGGGTTCACCGCCGGTTACCCGGACCTTACTCACTCCCAAATCAGCGCCGATCCGGACCAATCGGGTCATCTCATCGTAATTCAGCACTTCGCCGTGGGGTAACCACTCCTGCAGTTCCCGCGGCATACAGTACACGCAACGTTCGTTGCATCGATCCGTAATGGAAACCCGGAGATAACTGATGCGATGGCCAAACCGATCCTGCATGATTTGAAAAACCTACGCTGTGGGAATCGCAGGTGCAAGCTGGAGGCCACGTGGCTCATCAGTAACCAGTAATCGCTAATCAGTAATCAGTAATCAGTGATCAGTGATCAGTA
>JAFAVN010000056.1 GCA_019242435.1 Verrucomicrobiota bacterium
AGGCGGCTCCCGGGAATGGTCCACGACGTTTCTTTGACTCAGGGCGTCCGGTTTGATTTCGAGAAATGGCGCTGCGGGGACAGATGCCAATGGGTGATTGCCGGGAGCCGCCTGCTTACCCCCGGATAGAGCTACCAACCTGCAAAGCGGCTCCCCTCCATCGCATTGGGCGTTCGCCCGTTGCCGGCGGTTGCCCGCGCTCCCTACACGCGCTCATTAAACAGCGAAAACAAGAAACCCGTCCGACCATTGGCCGGACGGGTTTCGAATGAATGACTGAGACTAAACCGAACAGCGGTTTAGTAGTCCATGCCGCCCATTCCAGGCATACCACCGCCCGGAGCAGCCGCTGCTTTCTCTTTCTCCGGCACCTCAGTAACCAGAGCTTCGGTCATGAGCAACAGACCGGAGATCGAAGCAGCGTTTTGCAATGCCGTACGAGTAACCTTGGTCGGATCGACAACGCCGGCTTTGACCAGGTCGACGTAATCGCCGGTCGCAACGTTGTAACCTTCATTACCCTTGCGGCTCTTGACTTCCTGAACAATGAGGGCGCCTTCGCGGCCGGCATTGTTAGCAAGCTGTCGCAGCGGGGATTCAACCGCACGATTGACGATCTCCAAACCGACTTTCTCGTCACCGTCCAGCTTCACCTCTCCCAAAGCCTTCTGGGCCCGGATTAACGCAACGCCGCCTCCGGCAACGATCCCCTCCTCAACCGCCGCGCGAGTCGCATGCAACGCATCTTCCACCCGAGCTTTCTTTTCTTTCATCTCGGTCTCGGTAGCTGCACCGACGTTGATCACGGCAACGCCGCCGGCCAATTTCGCCAAGCGTTCTTGCAACTTTTCCCGATCATAATCCGAGGTGGTCTCCTCGATCTGACGCCGGATCTGATTGACGCGGCCCTGAATATCGGACGTGGAACCTTCTCCCTCGACGATCGTGGTGTTTTCCTTATCGATGGTGATGCGTTTGGCTTTACCGAGGTCATCCAGAGTGATGTTCTCGAGCTTGATACCAAGGTCCTCGGTCAGACAACGGCCACCGGTCAAAATGGCGATATCTTCAAGCATCGCTTTTCGGCGATCACCGAAGCCGGGAGCCTTAACCGCAGCTACTTGGAGCGTACCCCGCAGCTTGTTCACAACCAGCGTAGCCAAAGCTTCACCTTCTACATCTTCCGCGATAATCAGGAGCGGGCGGCCGGCTTTCGCTACCTTCTCAAGCACGGGTAAAAGATCCTTCAGGCTCGAGATCTTCTTCTCGTGGATCAAAATGTAAGCGTTTTCCAGCACTGCTTCCATGCTCTCCGCGTTGGTCACGAAATAAGGAGACAGATAGCCTTTGTCGAACTGCATCCCTTCGACCACTTCGAGCGTAGTCTCGATCGACTTAGCTTCTTCAACCGTGATCGTGCCGTCCTTACCGACTTTGTCCATGGCGTCGGCAATGATCTCACCAATGGTCTGATCCCAGTTAGCGGAAACGGTCGCGACCTGAGCAATCTCTGTCCGGTCTGACACTTTCTTGGAGATCTTCTTCAGTTCTTCGACGATTGCGTCTACGGCTTTTAGAATGCCGCGCTGCAATGAAGTCGGGTTTGCTCCGGCGGTGACGTTCTTCAAGCCCTCGCGGAAGATAGCTTCCGCTAAGACCGTGGCCGTGGTGGTTCCGTCACCGGCTAGATCCGAAGTCTTGGAAGCGACCTCGCGGACCAGCTGGGCTCCCATATTTTCGTACGAGTCCTCGAGCTCGATTTCCTTCGCTACGGTAACACCATCTTTCGTGATGGTCGGGCTACCGAATTTCTTGTCCAGAATGACGTTGCGGCCCGATGGCCCAAGCGTTGCTTTCACCGCCTTCGCGAGCTTCTCCACGCCGCGCAATAGCGCCTGGCGAGCCGATTCGTCGAACTGCAATTGTTTAGCTGCCATAAAGTAAGTTGAGTATCGATTTTTAAGATTGGTTTTTACCCGAGAATGCCAAGGATATCGTCCTCGCGCATGATGAGGTAGTTGTCTCCGTCGATTTTGATTTCCGTGCCCCCATATTTGGAGATCAGCACTTTGTCACCGACCTTGACGTTGAATTCGACTTTTTTCCCATTGTCGTCGATTTTCCCGGTTCCAAGGGCGACAACGGTTCCTTCCTGCGGCTTTTCTTTGGCCGTGTCAGGAATGATGATGCCTCCCTTCTTGACTTCCTTCTCGTCGAGCGGCTGAACCAGCACGCGATCTCCGAGAGGTTTTACGTTGATTGCCATAAACGGATTGTATCCTCCTTTGGTTTTTGGGTTTGATGACACCCCAACGGAGCGCGGCGAAGGATTAACCGCAAACTCCGTTGGAAGCTCTCAAAAACTGGAATTAGGGTTTTTTCTTATCTTCGTCTACTACTTCGAAGTCAGCGTCGACAACATGGTCGCCCTCTTTGCCTTCCTTCTTCGTCTCTGTCGTGTCGGTGGTACCAGTGGCACCGGCGCTTGGCTGGCTGGCTGAAGCCTGCTTATAAAGCTCCGCGCTCACGGCCTGGAAACGGTTCTGCAGATTTTCAGTCGCTCGCTTGATTGCATCGGCGTCCTCGCCTTTCAATGCCTCGCGAACTTCTTTAACAGCGTCTTGAACTCCCTGCTTCTGATCTGCTGAGAGTTTGTCTCCCAGTTCGGTCAGCTGTTTTTCGCACTGGTATGCAAGGTTGTCCGCGTTGTTCCTGAGCTCGGCCAGTTCGCGGGCCCGTTTGTCTTCATCTGCGTGCGTCTCAGCGTCTTCCCGCATCCGGTCGATCTCGTCCTTCGTCAGACCGCTCGAGCCGGTGATGGTAATCTTTTGCTCCTTACCGGTGCCCAAATCTTTCGCCGAGACGTTCAGAATACCGTTCGCATCAATGTCGAAGGTTACTTCGATTTGCGGAACTCCGCGCGGAGCCGGCGGAATACCATCCAGATGGAAGGTGCCGAGACTCTTATTGTCGCGGGCGAACTCGCGTTCACCTTGCACTACCTTAATCTCCACGCCCGGTTGGCTGTCTGTCGCCGTTGAAAAAATCTCAGATTTCCGTGTCGGGATCGTAGTATTACGAGGGATCATCTTGGTCGCAACGCCGCCAAGAGTTTCGATTGCCAGGCTCAACGGAGTCACGTCGAGCAGCAACACATCTTTCACGTCACCTCGTAGAACGCCACCTTGGATGGCGGCGCCAACCGCAACCACCTCGTCTGGGTTAACCCCCTTATGAGGCTCTTTGCCGATCAACCGGCGCGCTGTCTCGATGACCTTCGGCATGCGGGTCATGCCGCCAACCAGCACAAGCTCATTCATCTCATTCGTAGTGAGCTTGGCTTCCTTCAAACAGTCTTTTACCGGGCCGACTGTTCGCTCGAAAAGATCATCCGTCAGCTGCTCCAGCTTCGCCCGGGTTAGCTTTTTCTGAATGTGCTTCGGCCC
>JAFAVN010000550.1 GCA_019242435.1 Verrucomicrobiota bacterium
CAATGCCAAGCTTAATCCTAGAAATTATAATCCATGTAACTCTTGATATCGCTCGGCTTGTTAGTAGAGCAGTAGCCACCAGAGCCGACGCCTGGTCCCAGTAGAGGTGCTCACTTTTCATCTTGCCATCCTCGAAGGAGACAATCACCACGGTGGCTATCTCCAGCCGCCGCCCGGTCGGCGGCACCCCGGGCAACAGCCACTCCATCGGGATTGAGTGCGTGCAGCGGTAGACGAACTCATCCACGATGCGCTCCTGGCCGACCGTCCGAGAGATGGGCACGATCTCCACATCGGGTGGCTGGCCGGGGATGAAGTAGCGGCGATAATAATTCTCCAACTGCCGCCGGCCGATTCCGCCCGTCAGCACCGGCACATGGTTGACGTAGGGGTTGGCGACCATAGTGTTTACAGGAGGCGCGAGCGTCCTTGTCCTGGAACTCGGCCTTCATGTGCTCTTCCCACAGCGCGACCATGGACCGCTGCTCGGGCGTCAGCTTGTCCAAATCGAGGGTAAACATGAGATCGCCTCTCGCATTATGTTCTCAAACCGGTTTTGCCGTTCTCGGCGTCGGGGTAGGGACGTAGCAAACTCAGCGACGGCTGAGGGCCTCGCAAGTGGCAACTGATAACGGCTTACTAGCGATAAGACAGGCGGGTTGTAAAGCCGCATAATCCGGCGAGGCCAGATTGATCAGCCGGACGGGACCTGCGAATCGCTGTGACGACACCATAAAAGAGGGCCCTGCTCTTACCCTTCCAGACGGTCGGCTCCTAACCGGGACAGATTACCGGTTTGTTTCAAGCTCTCGGCTATCGTCTCAATCTCGCTTTTGTACACAAATTCCTTGTCAGGAGGGGAGATCCGCCGGACGCTTTCGCCTTGGGTACAGGAGAGGGCAAACGGATCTTTTCACCTTCACGCTCCCCTAGAAAGGCCAACCCCATGAACACCAGCATCGCTGCAAATTGGAGGCCGCATTCATGCGCATTGTATGCGTTCCTTATCGCCATTGCCGTCCTTTGGGTCATGCCCAGAAACGCCCAAGCACAGCGAGGGAAGATCCATGAGGCCAAATTGGTTCAGACGAATCTGGTTTCGGACATCCCTGGGCTGGCCACGATCACCGATCCCGCACTCAAGAACCCCTGGGGCGTTTCGCACAGCTCCACGAGCCCTTTCTGGGTCTCGAACCAGGGGACGAGTACCACCACCCTTTACGGCGTCACCGACGAGACGAACGTTATCAAGGTGACAGGGGTCAACCCGCCGACTGGCAATATCGCGATCCCAACAACGGCCGCGGGACCCCAGGGACCGACCGGCCAGGTCAACAATACGAACATTTCCTCGTTCCCGGTGGGTAAGGGCGGAGACGGTGGTTCCGCGCACTTCATCTTCGCTAATTTGAACGGAACCATTTCAGCCTGGGACACGGGCCCGATGGCCTTTATCCAGGTCACGATCCCCGGGGCCGTCTATACCGGGTTGGCGATCAACCGCGCCCACACGCGGCTGTATGCCGCCAATAACGCAAGCGGCCGCATCGATGTGTTCGATAGCTCCTTCACCCCGGTGAGCCTTGGATCCGGCGCGTTCGTCGACCCCAAGCTGCCGACCGGGCTCGTCCCGTTCAATGTGCAGGACATTAGGGGCGACGTCTATGTGGTCTATGCGCCTGCCGGACGCCCCAACCAGCAATTCGCCCCGTTGGGCGCGGGGGCCGTGGCGGTTTTCCATGAAGATGGCAAGTTCATTAAGGAACTGGTCGCGGGCAGCCGCCTCGCAGCGCCGTGGGGGATCACCTTTGCGCCGCCCGGTTTCCGCCGGTTCAGCAATGATTTGCTGGTCGGCAATTTCAGCTATCTGCACAGCGAAATCAACGCCTTCATCCCGGCCAACGGAAAACTACACGGGACCATCCCGATCAACACCGGCGGCCTACCCGCGGGCGGCTTGTGGGCGATCGGGTTCGGGGTGGGGGGCAACAACGGGAGTCCCGATGTCCTCTACTTCTCCGACGGGATCAACGGCGAGGCGGACGGGTTGTTCGGCGCCATAACCGCCCACTAGGCCGGCGTGCGAACCAAGCGCTAGCCATAGTTTCGCATCGCCAGCGTGGAAATTTACTCTTGGTACGCATTCGACCGAAGAGATCGCTGGCCGTTGGGGAGGATGTTCCATGCCCGGCTTTATAACTTCACGGCTCGGTTCCTGCACGGGTCCGCTCGCTGGGCCGATTGGGGGACCCTGTGGCACCGGGTCCCGGGCAAGTTTGTTATCTGTGAGGGGGAGCAAATTATCTGGGAGAGAGATGCGCCTCTTGAGCTGTTGCGGCCGGCGTGAGTTCAGAGCCGCAGATGCCACAGCATCCGGCTCAAGATCATGCTGAGGGCGATAGCGAGGACGAACATGACGGCTAGGAGCACATAGAGTTCGATCCGCAAAGTTTTGACCTGGCGTTCGAGCTGGTCGATCCGCGCCGAATGTCTGATGAGATCTAAAAGAATTTTGCCGGTAGGCTTGTCCAATGGGTCTACCCTGTTACTACGGAAAAGTGCGGAGAGAGTTTCAACCCGCCCGCCCGGCGAGCGATGCGCCTCTTGAGCTCCTTCGGCCTTGAGCCGCGTTCCGATCAAAAATAGGCCCGCTCTGATGGCGGCGCTCATTTCGCGCCTATGAATCTACTTCGGAGTTTCGCCAGGCTTTTGCACCCTCTGGAGATTCCAGGTCAGGCCTTCCGTACTTTGAAAGATCGCCGTCTGTCATCTTCACTTCGAAGTGATGAACATCCCTGAAATGCGGATCTGTTCTGATTTCCGAACCAACGAGCTGATCCGCTAAAGACCTGGCTATATCGGCGGGCCTTTCAGCGCGTAGCATCGTGTTGGGCAAGTAGACCGTGACAGCTTTTTCGGGGGTTTGTGGCGTTCGGCTGTGAATCTCTCCGGCATAGTAACGAATGCGAAACACTTTGGTCTTATTACCGTCGACCACCCATAACCGAAGGGCCTGTAGTCGGTGTTCTTTGCCTAACTGATCCGTCACGCCAAAAACCACCTCAAAACGCGTTCCCGGGCGTTGCAGCCTTTGGTGAACAGAGAAATTAATCATAAATTGTCGCGTTTCATTTTTCGACACAGGTGCGCCGACCTCAGATGACTCGGTCACAAAACCGTTAGGTCGCCAAACGTCAGAGCGTGTCAAAACGTGACAATTAACTGACGGAGTGTCGACGCGTGGTTTCAATAGTCGCGCTGTCAATAGTCGCAGCGGAGCCCTCGATCGATTTGTCACCTTCCAAGTCGCTCGGATTTGTGTAATTGGCGTCGCATCGGTTTTAGCGGTGACGCAGTGGGACTCGTTGGGGATAGGGACGAAAGCGGGTGGCGGTGGTGGTCGAGAACCAGAAGGACTGGCAAGGGTTTTGACCCAAAGCTGCATTGATGCCCAGCAAAACGAGCCAAGACCACGGGTCACGGCCCAAATGAGCCCCGCAATGGTCAATAGTGTCCCTAGCAGAGACAAGGCAACGAACTGCGCCGGATGTCGCAGCGTCCACTGGTATATTCCGTTGGGCCAGTGGTCGGCTAGGTAATGCATCAAAATTTTGGCACCGCTATGTGCACCAAAAATCGGCTCGAATTTTCCGCGCTATTTACCGGATTAACGGCGCATTAGCTTCAGCGAAGAGGACGCGCGAGGCACGAACCAACGAAATTTTGTGACAATTTGTGACAAAAAAAGCCGGATTATTGGCACATTTGCTGGCCGAACGAGATTGCTCTCGGTCGAATACAGTTCATCACTCGATCCCTCGGGAATCAGCTCTGGGAGCAGGAGAGTAGCTCCCAGAGCTGTGCCGATGGCGGGACTCGAACCCGCACTCCGGTTTCCCAGAAACGGATTTTAAGTCCGTTGCGTCTGCCATTCCGCCACATCGGCGCACGACCGGATCAGGAATCAAGCCGCACGCCGCCTATTCGCAAGTGCAAACTTATTGTGGCTAAACGGCCGAGGTTTTCTGCTCAACCCGAGCCGCCTCCGCTCGGGTCGAGAGTTGGGCTGCGGCCTCGGTCTTGTCCCGAACCAGGCGGTGGTTCGTCTGGTAGATTTCAGTTCTAAATATCGGGATCTCTTTCGGGGCTTCGATCCCAATTTTGACGGCATCGCCATCGATCCTCGTGACTTTAATGTGAATGGTATCGCCGATCACGATTCCCTCATTCACCTTTCTTGACAGAATTAGCATCCTTTTTCGCTTTCTACTTTGTCTGTTTTGCTCGGCTGATCGTTTCCCCGCCGCGGACTACAGCCGCGTCAGGGCATCGGGTAGGCTCTTACGCCATGGACGCTGCCTCGGAAAAAAAGCGCGTCTTCAACTGTTGGTTTTGTCTTAACCTTTCTTCCATGCGTCCACTTAACCGCTCGATTTCACTGAACAACGCTTCTAGCAGCGGTTGCACGTACTGCGGAAACCATTCTAGGATTTCCGAAGGTCCGGCTCCATCTGCCAAATTCTTACGGGCCGCTAGCTCCCTTACACTCTGTTCTCGTTTCTGCGCACAACTGGAGGCCACGAGTAACTGTTTCCGAATCTGATCCTCCAATCTCCGATTATCGTCCGCTAAACGCAGATAAAGAACTTCCGTTTGTTGGTTCAAAAGCTGAATCAGCCCGCCTTTCTCCTGCAATTCCTCTCGGAGCACATCAACCAATTGGTTCCAATCTAAATGAGTTTCCACCGTTTTGGCTCGACGTTAAAAAGCCTCGACAATCCTGACGCTTTCGCTCCGGAATCATCAAGGCCGCCCAGGAAAACCTGTGGAGCCGAACGAATTCGGACCGGCAAGCCGGAGAGCGATTGGCGTTCAATCATGGTCGATATAGCCGCGAGCCGATTAGCAAACACTATGCCTGCGTAGAAAAAACATCAAAAAAGAAATCTATCCCACTGATAATGAGGTAATTACAGAATAAGATTCCTTTTCCCGATTTTCAAGAGGCCAAAATGCGAAGGTAATTTTTGCCTGCAGTTTCTGACCTGAACGGAATCCGTTAGGCAATTTTTGCCTAGAGAGAGTGAAAGCGCCTACTACCGATAGGTGCTCCGGAATCATGAGAGCGCTTTCGCCAAGCCGTTAAATTCTTCGACCTATCGGAGCCCTCCCTTAAGGGCAACCGGCTCTCAGGAAGCCAGCACCGTCTCCGAGGGATCCACCGCATCACCACCGATCGGCCGATAATAACTATCTCTTTGCATCGGCTCGTAACCGGCTTCGCGAATGGTCCGTTCCAAAGTCTCGACCGTCTGCTCTTGAGGTGTTTTAGAGCCTGCCATGTGGAAGATCCTTTCTTCCTTAAGCGTACCATGGAGATCGTCGACACCGTAACACAACGAAACTTGAGCCAAGGGCAGCGTCATCGCAATCCAGTAGCCGGTGAGATGATCGAAGTTGTCAAGGTAGATTCGACTCACTGCCAAAGTACGCAGTTGGTCCACCGCCGATGCCGGTCTGATATGCGACAGTTCTGTTGTTTCGGGCACAAAGGCAAAGGGGACAAAACCGGTAAACCCGTGGGTCTCATCCTGGAGTTCGCGGAGCTGCCGGAGATGGTCAACTCGTTGTTCGATTGTCTCAATGTGCCCGAACAGCATGGTGCAGGTGCTCCGTTGCCCCATGCCGTGCCAGATCCGATGGACATCCTTCCATTCCTCTGCGGTCTCCTTGCCCCGGCAAATTCGGTCGCGCACAACCGGATCGAATATTTCCGCGCCTCCGCCAGTCAATGAATTCAAGCCGGCCCGCCTAAGCATCTCGAGCGTGTCACGGATGGAAATTTTAAAGATTCTTTCTGCCAAATGCCGGATCTCAATCGCCGTAAACGCTTTGATATGGAGATTTGGATCGAGTGCTCGCAGGGTCTCGAGCAGCTCAATGTACCATTCGCCAGGCAAAGTGGGATGCAGCCCACCCACCATGTGAACCTCGGTAATTCCGCCGCGGAGAGACTCGGCCGTAGCATTTTCGATCTCCGAGATCGCCATTTCGAAGGCATGCGGATCTCGTTTGCGCGCGCCAAATGCGCAAAACTGGCAGGAAAGCACGCAGATATTCGAGTAGTTGATGTATCGATTCAGGATATAGGTGGCGCGGTTCCCATTTTTGCGCTGGCGGATGACACTCGCAATCTGACCTAGAGAATTCAGGTCATCTGAACGAAAAAGAGTAATGGCATCCTGCTCAGTAATTCTTTCCCCAGCGCAAACTTTCTCGTACAAGGAAAAAAGCGAGCTCGAAACCAGCCGCGACCTTGTGAAACTTTTCACAATCCGATCTTGGCACACTCCATCCTACCCAGCAATCTGAGATTTCCCATGACGCCCAGCATTGATGCCAGCGCCTCCGCCTGCCAGCAACGTCGGGACCACCAGTTCGAGGACGAGGGCGGCTCGAAGCTCGTTCTAAGAGTTGCTGGAAACAAACTGAACGTTTGTTTGCCGCCCGCCCGCTTCTGTATACCATGGGCCTCGCCAACCACCATATGCAAGACGGTAATCTAGCGGACGACCTGCTGCCGGCCAGCGAATCGGTTCAACCCGAGATCGATTGGATGCGGCGTATTAAAGCCGGCGATATGGAAGCGTTCCGCCTTTTGGTGGAGACCCACCAGGCGCGAGTGATCGGTACCATCAGCAAAATGCTCGGCTCAGATACGGATGCAGAAGATCTTGCCCAACAGGTTTTCATCCGGGTGTGGAAGTCGGCTCAGCGTTATAAGCCAACCGCCAAATTCACCACATGGCTGTTCCGGATCACCCGGAATCTAGTATTTAACGAGATGCGACGTCGGAAGCATTTCGTAGAGCCGGCCGAGGATTTAGCAGAGCCGGCGGAAAGGGCCGCACACGAACCGGACCGAGCTTTGTTGGAAGAAGAATTGCAGTCCGCGATTCAAGAAGCAATCAGCGAGTTACCTGAATCTCAAAGGATGGCGATCGTACTGCGACGGTACGAAGAAATGTCATACGAGGAAATTGCCAAAGTGATGGGTACAACTGTTCCGGCTGTGAAGAGCATCCTTTTCCGCGCACGAACCGAATTGCGCGAACGACTGGCGAAGTACCTCGACTAGCTCGGCTGCAGCTCGCTAGTATGACAAGGCGAGGACGCTAGGCGAGTCCGCCCCTTAGCTCTCGGAAAGCTTGACCGAAGAATTCCATGGTCCTGCTGGGGGTCATCGATTCTTCCGATTCGAACTTCAGAGAAAGCTCTGCGGCTCGTCCGCAAATCCAGGCGGCAAGGCGGGCGGCGCCATAAGGCTCAAGATGTCGTCCCAGCAGCGCGCCGCAAACCCCGGTGAGAACGTCTCCAGAGCCGCCGGTGGCCATTCCGGGCGTACCTGTGGAGTTGTAGGACAAGGCTTTTCCTCTTTCTCCAACCAGTGTTCGAGCTCCTTTCAATAATAAGGTTACACCATATCTGTCGGTAAAAGTCCGCACAATCTCTGCTCGCGAAGCCGAATGAAAAGGCCAGAGACGACTCATTTCACCCGGATGGGGCGTTAATAGACGTGGTCCGGCAACGTTCGACAGAGTTTCAACGTGATGAGAAAGAATGTTTAAAGCATCAGCGTCCACTACCATTGGCCCGTTGAAATCCCGGACAATTTCCAAAATTTCAATTTCCCGAGATGTGCCTAGTCCTGGACCAATCGCAATTGCATCCAGGCGGTCACGGAGAACTTCACGGTAGTCCGGAATCTGCTTAACCATTACTTCCGGATCCGTTCTTCCTGCCAGAAGAGGGTAACTACCGTCAGCCCTCGAATATAACGT
>JAFAVN010000034.1 GCA_019242435.1 Verrucomicrobiota bacterium
CACTGAGTGGGGCGACGCGACCAGGGTTCGCGCTGCGCGAGGAAAAGGGTTCATTCTGGGTGTGCCCCGATTAACCATAACCGTACGCCATCTTTCTCCGCATCCGGGTGGCGTTCAGTGAGATCATTCGACATTCTGGATGTCGAATGGATCGAGACCCGCATTTCATCTTCGCCTGGTTGACGATATTCGCCGGTCATGGCCATGCACGTCAGATCCGCTGCTAGTTTTTGGGCCGTTTCATAAACCTTTTGATCGTCATCCGGCGCTTCTGAGCCTCCTTTTACAGCACTCACGAGAACTTCAGCCAGAAAAATAATTCTTCTTCCCGTCACCAAACCTGAATGCTTGAGATGAGGTTCCAGCGTGATTTCGAAATAGAGACTCTGAGGCATCTGCTACAATTGCTATGGTCTATAACGAGCGCTTACGTCGTACGGCATGTACGCAAAACTGGGACATCACCTCCTGAAAGATATCACTTTTGCGTAAGCCGTGGTCGGGACCAGCCAGACGCTCCCATCCTGTATCACTTACGATCAGAAGACTACCACTGCGCCTGTAAATAGTAAAAATCCGCTCCTGGTCAGTTTTATTGTCGATACCAATTAATTCTCCCCATAGCTCTGGTGGGCATTCATTGGCGTCGTCAGAACCAGTCTTTCTGGGTTTCATAGAAGAAACAGAAAGCTGCGGCTAAATGAAACTAGCTTCGGTGCCGTGAGCTGAGAACAAGTCACGCCGTGCGCTTTCGCTCGTGGAGATAGAGAGACCACCTACATATAATTTCATAAGATTTTCGAAGGTAGTCACAAAGCCGTTCCCGAGCGTCGGGTTTCGAACCGCCAATAAAGGGCGCCCCCCATTGAAAATCCACCGGCAATCAACTAAGAACAATCGAGACTACAGCCTCGGTCAGTTTTAATAAATAGCAAGAGAAGCTTATCTCGGAGAGCCAAGGCGCCGTCGGAACGCGAATCGGACGACAAATTATCCTCTTGATTTCCTGCGCAAACGTTGCATACGTACTGGTTGGTATGCTGTTGACGCCGAAGAAGGTGCAACGCAGGACGGCAAAGCTGCGCGATCCTGAGGGCACGCGACAGAGCTTGTTGCAGGCAGCGTTTCGCGAGGTTTACCGATATGGGTTCCAGAGCGCCGGGATCGATGCTATTCTCGGAGCCACCCACGTCACTAAAGGAGCGCTCTACTACCACTTCGAGAGCAAGGAAGCTCTGGGCCATGCCATCATCGAGGAGATTGTCGCAGAAATCACCAGGGACCGGTGGTTACGTCCTCTAGAGCAGAGCAAGGACAAGAACCCTATTGATGCTTTGATCGGCATCGTACAGGCGATACCCGCTCGGCCAAGGGATGTAAAGGGCGGTTGCCCTCTGGTCAATTTGACGCAGGAGATGTCTCAGCTCGACGAACAATTCCGGAAGCGCTTGGAGAGAATATTCCAGGAATGGCAGGAAGGCATCGCCACCGCTTTGCGAAAGGGGCAGTGTACCGGAACAGTCCGCCGCGACCTGGTTCCGGAAGAGACTGCGAGCTTTTTGATCGCGATGGTCGAAGGCTACGAAGTGCTGGCAAAGAACGCTCAGAACGCGAAGGTGTGGAATATAGGGATCAAAAATATCGTGAGCTGGTTGAGTTCTCTTCGAGCACCGGGCAATGGCAAGCGGGGCTGACTACTTTGAATCCAAACTGTTGTGGCACGCCGTTACATACCAACCTGTTCGTAGGTCAGCGTTGGTATCGCGAGCGCCCGAACATAACCCCATGAAAGGAGAACGAAACATAACATCGTGAAAAGAGAACGAACAATGACAAGGTTGACAGTGTCGCGCAGGAAGCTGTTGGCAACGGGAGCGTGCGCGCTGGTGGGTGCAGTGGTTCTGCCGGGACCGGAAAGAGCCAGCGCATTGACAGGACAAAACTCAGCGAACGAAGAGATCGTTCGTAAATGGTACGCTGCGTGGGAAAACAAGGACTTGGGCACGTTCAATGCCCTGCTGGCTGACAACTTCACCTTTAGCAGCGCGGCCGGCGACGATCACATCAGCAAAAGCACCTTCAAGTCGAAATGCTGGGACACACAGGTTAATTTCATTGGACATTTTGACTTGGAGCGAATCAGCACTGGGGCGGACGATGCTTTTGTGAAGTATCTTTGCCACACTAAGAACGGTCAAACGTTCCGGAATGTGGAGTACCTTCGAATCGTGAACGGAAAGTTGGAATCACTTGAGTGTTATTTCGGCGCACAGTCCAGCTTCCCGTCCGCCGTGAGCACTGGGCATAAGTAGTCTTCGGGTCGGCTGGATCAAATGCAGAGCACGAATACGTCCAAGATTGCGGTCGCGTCCGGGATAATTCATTCAGCTGCTTAGTCCAGCCGGGCCGGACCAGGAAAGCGACGCCAGGTCTGCCAAGGAGAAAACGGTTGAAGGTCCTCCATATCCAAAAGGGGGTCTCGCATCCGTTTGTAGAAAATTGCGGCGGCCTGAAAACATAAACGGCTCGGCTCAAAACATCGCTCGTTCCCGGCCCAAACCAACTCAGAATAGAGACCGCGTTCGGCTCACATTAGTCAGAACATAAATTTAAACCGGAATTCCCGCCGCCAGGAATTCGGTTTACAACTCCTGAGTTCGGCCGGTCGCCAATTGACCGCGCAAGAACGAATGCTCAACTTGTTAGAGGCCGGCAAGGTATCCGGTCTGGCGCGATGCTATGAACAGGAGAGCATTCTTGAAAGCTACCGGATCAGCGGCGCTCTTGCCGATTATGCCTGACCGTCTACTGGCAGGGAGTATGAATTTCCACCGGCGCCGTCCTTCCGACACAATGTGGCCGTCGGAGTCGGCTTGGAAGCAACTCAATGATGCCGTCGGCGGGAATTTGATTCGGGTTGATTTTCCGCTTTCGGTTCTCAAGACGGACCCGAACAGCGCGGACGCCAAGCGTCTGGCGGAGGATCTGAAAAATCCCTATTTCATCGGTGATCAACCGGGACTGACTCAAACCCTCGGATGGGTCGACGCATGGGCAACCCAACCAAGCGCCTACGCAGTGGCTGCAAGGAGCGCGGATCATGTCGCAGCGGCTGTGAATTTTGCTCGTGAAAATGAGTTGCGCCTGGTGGTCAAGGGCGGCGGTCATAGCTACCAGGGCACGTCCAATGCCCCCGACTCGCTTCTGATCTGGACACGGCGCATGGACGGAATCACCATACACACTGCGTTCGTTCCGCAAGGATGCGAACAACCTCTACAACCTCAACCGGCCGTGACGATAGGCGCCGGAACAACCGGAATGGACGCATACAGTGCCGTTAGCACCGAGGGCGCGAAATATGTTCAGGGCGGTGGATGCACAACCGTCGGATTAGCGGGCCTGATTCAAAGCGGCGGTTTTGGCAGTTTCTCCAAGCACTACGGCGTTGCCGCGGGAAGTCTTCTGGAAGCCGAAGTCGTTACTGCAGATGGCAAGATTCGCATCGCGAATGCGTGCACCAACTCCGACCTCTTCTGGGCGCTGAAAGGAGGCGGAGGCGGCAGCTTTGGTGTGATCACTCAGTTGACACTACGTCTGCATGATCTTCCCGACTTCTTCGGTGCCGCAAACTTCACGATCAGAGCGGCCTCGGATGATGCTTATCAGCGCCTGATCCGCAAATTCGTGAGCTTCTACAACCAGCACTTGTTCAATGATTATTGGGGTGAGCAGGCCCATGTGACACCCGACAACACGCTCGCCATCAGGATGGTTTCTTGCGGGTTGCAAACCGAACAGGCGAGAGGGGTCTGGCAGCCGTTCCTCGATTGGGTGGCAGGTTCGCCCCACGATTACTCGCACCGGGAACGGGTGATTATCGGCAGCATCCCGGCCCGGCGATGGTGGGATGTGCAGTGGTGGAAAGAACACTGGCCCGAGCTACCTTTTCCGAACACCAACCCCGCGATCGGCCTGTTCGATTTTGTCCTTGCACATGTGATGCAACAGCCTGTTTTTGAGGTTGATCAGAGGCCGGACACCGGCGCCAATAACGCTTGGTGGTCGGGAGATGCGGGGCAGGTCGGGCAATTTCTCTGGGGATACCAGTCGCTTTGGCTGCCCGCGTCCTTGCTCGAGAGTGGTGCTCGGGAACAACTCGTGGACGCGCTGTTTGCAGGCTCTCGCCAACATCGTGTCGCACTGCACTTCAATAAAGGACTGGCCGGAGCCCCGCCCGATGCGATCGCCGCCGCGCAGGACACGGCTCTAAATCCCACCGCGCTGACCGCGTTCGCTCTGGCGATCGCAGCTCAGCACCAAGGACCCGCATATCCAGGAATTCCAGGGTATGAGCCATCGGTCATCGAAAGCCGGAAAGCAGCGGATCGTATTACTCAGTGCATGAATCAGCTTCGGGCACTCGTGCCAAATGGTGGGGCTTACGTGAGCGAGAGCGATTATTTTCAGAAAGACTGGCAGCAAGCGTACTGGGGCAGCAATTACGGGCGTCTCGCCGAAATCAAGAAGAAGTACGACCCCGACGGGCTATTCGTGGTCCACAACGGAGTCGGATCGGAAGGATGGAGCCGTGACGGCTTCACCAAACTTTAATCAGCTTCGCCAGCTCTGAGAGCGACGGTTAAATGCTTGAGCATATCCGCGGGTCGATACGATCTAGAGGCCGGCGCGATGACTTCCCAGTCTTTCCCAAGGCGGCCGGGAGGAGGGGAGATTCCGGCTCCGTAGTTTGCGGCTGCGCGGGTTTCGATTTACCGATGTGCGTGCCGTTTTTTACGAACGTTGCCTTTCACAATGACAAAGGACCCCATCATGTCGGAAAAACCTAAGGAAGGTCTCGATCGCCGCGACTTCATGATCGCGTTTGCTGCCGCGGCCTGCGCGCCGGCTGTCCTTGCCCGCGACACTGGCCCTGCGAATGCCCAGGACACGGCGGCGTCCCCTAACGATGCGGCATCAGGTGCATCGCGGGGGACGATCTATACAGGCGATGTGATCGACGGGAAGAAAGTCGTCAGCGTGCTCGACGTCAACGACCTGGGACCAGGGCAGAAGCACCATTTGTACTTCCAGGGCGTCGAGACGCCCGCCGGACAGCACTGGTATGTATCTGTGACGGTCGCGCGGGGAGCGAAGCCGGGCAAGCGCGCCGTCTTGGTCAGTGGTGTGCATGGCGACGAAATGAGCTCAATACACACGGTCCAGACCGTGATGCACCGGCTCGATCCGACGCAAATGTCGGGCACGGTGATGGCGGTCACGGACGTGTCCAGCCCAGCCTTGGAAAGCATGCAACGCAGATGGCTCAATCAAGGTAGGGGGATCGATCTGATCGATATGAATCGGGAATGGCCCGGACACGAGAACGGTGCCACTGCGCCCAGCCGACACGCTGGACTCCTTTTCAACCGGCTGCTGCGGCCGAACGCCGACTTCGCGATCGACTTCCACACCGGGACAACCGGCTTCGAAGTCACCGCATTCAATATTGGCGGTTTGGATGTGCCCGAGGTCAAGGCGATGGTGGAGCTCTATCCCGTCGGCCAGGTCTTCGACAATCATGTATATCCCGGTGTCCTGCACAACGCATTTATGGACGTGGGCATCCCGTCCTTCACGCCGGAAATCGGCGCTGCGCGCGTCCTGGACCCCGAGATGATCTCGCTCTTC
>JAFAVN010000344.1 GCA_019242435.1 Verrucomicrobiota bacterium
CTAGATCGCCGAACCTTTCTTGTTTCCGCCGGGGCAACTGCGACTCTGGCCGCATTGGGTATCCGATCGTCGGCGGCCGCTACCCCTGAGCTTAGGCTCGGAGAGAGCACGCCGTTCTCGTTCGATGCGCTGATCAACCGGGCCAAAGAGTCAGCCGCCCGCCCTTATGTCGAGCCGGCCGGCCCGCCGAAGGAGATCCTAGACAAAATCGATTACGACGCACACGGCAAAATCAGGTTCAAACCCGATTATGCCTTGTTTGCCAACGGCCCAGGTCGGTTTCCGGTCACTTTTTTCCACTTGGGTCTCTACTTCCGTACGCCTGTTCGGATGTATGTCGTTGAAGAAGGGAATTCCGGCCAAACCGCTCGCGAGATCGTCTATGACGAAGAGTATTTTGATATGCCCCCGGACAGCCCAGCCCGGGCTTTACCTAAAGGGAGTGGGTTTGCCGGATTTCGCATCCAGGAAAGCCGGCTTGGTGATCAGGCGACCTTAGACTGGAAAAAGAACGACTGGGTGGCATTTCTCGGGGCGTCCTACTTCCGGGCGATTGGCGAGCTTTATCAGTACGGATTATCCGCTCGCGGGGCTGCGGTTAACGTTGCGGTACCGGACCATCCCGAAGAGTTCCCGAATTTTATCGAGTTCTACTTCCTAACTCCTAAGGGTGACAGCGACGCGATGACAGTATTCGCGATGCTGGAAGGTCCGAGTTTGGCAGGAGCATACCGTTTCGATATGCATCGCACCGCCGGTGTCGTGATGGAAGTCGAACCAGCCCTTTTCCTCCGAAAAGACATCGAACGGCTGGGCGTCGCGACGTTAACCTCGATGTATTGGTTTTCGGAGACAAAAAAGCCAACTGCGATCGATTGGCGACCAGAGATTCACGATTCCGACGGGCTAGCCATGTGGACTGGCCCCGGCGAGCGTATCTGGCGGCCGTTGAACGATCCGCCTCATGTGATGGCCTCTTCGTTTTCGGATAAAAATCCTCGGGGCTTTGGGTTACTGCAACGAGATCGAAGCTTTGATCATTACCTCGACGGTGTTCATTATGAGCGGCGTCCCAGCCTGTGGGTTGAACCGCTGGACTCGTGGGGAGCCGGGGCAGTGGAATTGATCGAGATTCCCACCGACGATGAGATCCACGACAATATCGTGGCGATGTGGGTCCCCGCCGGCCGGGCGACAGCCGGCTCCACTTATCGGCTCCGTTACCGGTTACACTGGTTAGCGGACGAACCATTTCCTACTCCACTGGCGCGCTGCGTAGCCACCCGCCTTGGGAACGGTGGTCAGCCCGGCCAGCCGCGTCCGCCAGGAGTTCGAAAGTTCATGATCGAATTTCTGGGGGGGCCTTTGGTTGACCTGCCATTTGGTGTAAAGCCGGAGCCAGTGCTCTGGGCTTCCCGGGGCACGTTTTCTTACATCTTTACCGAGGCTGTTCCCGACGGGGTCCCCGGCCATTGGCGTGCCCAATTTGATTTAACGGTTACCGGCAACGACCCTGTGGAAATGCGCCTGTATCTGAAAGCCGGCGACAAAATTCTGTCTGAGACCTGGCTTTATCAGTATCTGCCATTCCCGACGGGCATGACTGGCGAGGTCTGGCCGACCTAGGCTCTGCGCCCCGAGCGATGTTTACAATCGACGAACTCGAGCGTGCCGCCGAAACAGTGCACAGCGTATTGCCAGAAACGCCGCAAATACGGTGGCCTCTGTTAGATCAGCGTATCAAAGCCCAAGTCTGGGTTAAGCACGAGAACCATACGCCCATCGGCACATTCAAAATCAGAGGGGCATTCTTCTAGCGGCGTTGTTGCAAGAGCGGAAGGCTGCGGTTAACAAACGGGTCGCATTGATCGACTCCGGAAGCAATGTCGATAGTGATCTCTTCTCGTCGGTCTTATCGAGCTGACCTGGAGGTTGAGGATTCACGGGAGGCCCGGCAAATGGCTGTCCAGGCGGTTCTCCGCAATTGGAGTTGACTCTCGCGCCATATGGCGCTATCTGTAGTGCCGTATGGCGAAGATGGCTGCGTTCAATCCCGCCGATCTCGAAGACCATATTAAAATGGCTGAACTCGTGGATCATGGTGTCTCGGCACAGGTGGCTCTGGACTTGGCCAGGCATCTCCGCATTTCCCAGGAACAGCTATCCGAATTGATCTATTTGCCTAAACGTACCCTACACCGGAGAATCGAGCAGGGCGAGGTCCTCAAGCAGGATGAGTCAGAGCGTGTACTGCGCTTGTTCAGACTATACAACCGAGCGGTTGAAGTGTTTGCCGACGAAGAGCGTGCGGCTCGATGGTTTTCATCGCATCCGAAGGCGTTGGGCGGAAAAACGCCGCTCGAATTCATGAAAACAGAGCCGGGCGCTCGCTGGGTCGAAGAGGTTCTCGGGCGAATCGAGCACGGCGTGTTTTCGTGAGGGCTTGGCGAATCTGCCAGCAGAAATACGCGGAGTCAGCCTTTAGCGGAGACGGTGCGTTCCGTTACGGCGGTCGTTGGAATTCACGTGGGACCTCGGTTGTGTATCTCGGAGGGAACCCTTCCATTGCCGCCTTGGAAGTGGTCGTGAATACGGATGACCCGGAGGACCTGCATAGAATTCCGTATGTCTTAATTCCAGTTGATTTCGATGAAGCTCTCGTCTGGCGACCCGACGAACTTCCTGACGATTGGAATCAGGATCCACCGCCTCCGTCCGCGGCGGCCGTCGGCGACGCATGGGTCCGCTCTGGCAAGTCGGCTATATTGGAGGTTCCAAGCGCTGTGATTGCCCTGGAACGCAATTATCTCCTGAACCCCCAGCATCCGGACATTCACCTTGTTCGTTTCGGGGAGTCAGAACCGTTCAAATTCGATTCCAGACTCGGGAAGTTGTGGGAAATGACTTAGCAATGGCGACTGCGTTCCTTGGTTGGAGCTAATCAGTTCCTGGACGAGTCCTGGACATTCCAGGTTGGGGCGCTTTGGGACAGTCGCCGCCACTTGCCTTTCACGGATAAAATTCTCCAATTCTCCAATTCTCTGGTACTCCATAACTCCATCACTCGGCGTTGCGGGATACGGCCAGGAAGCGCTTACGTATTTTTTCGTTTGAATGGTGCCGATGCTGGTGAAACCTGTGACTGCCGAGCTTGCTTATGTCTGACCCCAATCAAACCCCAGCCCATAAGCCTTTCTACCGGCGAGTCTGGTTCATCTTTTTAATCGGACTTTTGTTGTGCCTCGGTGGGGCGGCTGCATTCGGATATTTTTGGGTGATCGTCCGGTACGAGAAAAAGGCGGAAGAATTCGACCTGGCTAAGCTCAACAACCTCGAATCAGCCAGCGTGATATATGACCGGTACGGTCACGTTTACGGCAAGATTTTCATTCAGAACCGGGAAGAGGTCAGTCTAGCCCAGATCTCGCCCTACCTGGTTGCTGCTGTGGTTTCGGCCGAGGATAATCGATTTTACGAGCACCAAGGTGTTGATGTCTGGGGCATCGTCCGGGCCGCGTTCAAAAATACGCAGGCCGGTCGGATCCGACAAGGAGCGTCGACCCTGACGCAACAGCTGGCCCGTAACACCTTTGATCTTCGGGACCGAACGTATGACCGAAAACTTCTTGAGGTTTTTCTGGCCATGCGCATCGACAAGGCGCTGCCGAAAGACAAAATCATGGAGCTATATTTGAACCGGGTATATTTTGGCGGCGGATTCTACGGGGCTGAGGCCGCGGCGCGGGGTTATTTTGGCAAATCGGCCATGGACTCGTGGATTGGGGAGGCAGCCATGCTGGCCGGTCTTCTGAAGAGTCCGAACAATCTCTCGCCCTGGAAAAGCACAACGGCGGCCACGGATGAACGCAATTTCGTGCTGGGCCGCATGGTAGAGAACCACAAAATTACCGAGGAACAAGCACAAGAAGAAGCGGCGAAGCCGTTGGATGTGCGGCCGAAGAGCAATGTGGTCTTTCAGTCCTACGTGATCGACGCCGTGCGGCAGCAGGTTCAGTCTGAGGTCGATACCGAGTCACTGGCCAGCGAGGGTTACAAAATCTACACCACCATCGATCCCGAGCTACAACGCACCGGTGAAGAAGCATTGCAACAGGAAGTGCGGCAAGTTGAGGCTGAGGGCGGCTACAACCATCAGACTTACGATCAGTATGGTGAAATCCTGAAAGATTGGAAAGCGACCCATAAGGAAGGTGTGCCTCCGACACCGGATTACCTGGAAGGAGCCGTGTTGGCGGTTGACAATCGTACAGGAGGGATTTTGGCGCTCATTGGTGGGCGCGATTACTCACAGAGTCAATTCGATCGTGCCTTCCAATCGAAACGGCCTCCGGGTACGGCTTTCATTCCTTTCGTTTACGCCGCGGCTTTCGCCAAAGGCGTCTTTCCCGGGTCGCTAGTCGAAGATTCACCGATGGATAATCGCCAGGTTATGATTGGTGGAACCACGGGGATTCTGGGTGAGTGGGGCGTAGAACGTGAGGACAATCAGTATGAAGGAGCGATTCCGCTACGCCGGGCGTTTGCCTTGTCGAAGAATGCGGCGGCCGTACGCATCGGTATCCAAGCTGGTTTAGACTCGGTGCTCAAGGTGGCCAAAGCAGCCGGAATCAACGACGATCTCAGGCCGTTTCCAGCGACCTTTCTGGGTAGCAGCGAATTGACCCTGGGAGACTTGGTAACCGCGTATACTATTTTTCCGAATGAAGGCTCGCGGTCTGATCATCTGACCCTGATAACTCGCATTGAAACCCAGGACGGTAGAGAGGTTTACCGGGCACAATCAACTCGAGAAAAAATAGTTGATCCGGGCGTGGCGTTCGAAGTCCACTCTTTTTTGATTGATGCCCTGAATTCCGGGACCGGTTCCAAAGCCAAGCCCGAGTATGGATTGAGAAATATTCCGGCGGCCGGCAAGACGGGGACGGCCTATAACTTCACCGATAATTGGTTTGTCGGATACGATAGCGAAATTACTTGTGGAGTATGGGTTGGGTTTGATCGACCACATACCATTTACCGGGGAGCATTTGCTAAAGACATCGCGTTGCCGATCTGGGTGGCGATGATGAACACGTCAGCGGAGAAGTTTCCGCCTCACGAACTCGGCCGACCCTTGGATCTGCGAAAAGCTGAAGTGTGTCTCAACACCGGGCTTCCGGCTTCACCTCGCTGTTCACTGTTGTCGACCGTCTCGAACGATCCTGATTTGCCGCCCCGGAAAGGCACATTCTTCGAGTACACGACGGCCAAACAGATGCCTAAAGAGCATTGCTGGCTGCATGGTGACGATAGCCGGTCGTTCGTCAAGACCCTGCGGAATCAGGATGTGCCGCGGGCTACCAGTGTTGCTCAGCAGAACCAGTTTCCAGCAGTCGCTATGCGAGCGGAGACATTGGTGGGAGAAGATCCTTATGGTTCGATAAAACCAAAGAAGGAAGCCAATCCCTCGGCGCAACCGAAGCCTTCGTGGACGCCTGCACCGAAGGCTCTGCCGGTAGGTCCGACTGAAGTGCAGGTTCGTCGGGCTGAGCCAGTAGGTCCGCTGGACCGCCAGGCTGCACCTCCTCCTGTAGAGTTACCTACTCCTGAGCACTTTGACCTCGATCCGGACTCGGACCCGACGAATTTGTGAGCGGGGTGACAGCAGCGAAGCTGCGACTCATCATAGCCTCGTCCGCCTCTCCGGAGCTGGTCTTTTTTTTTTGCGTTTGGATCTATAAAGATCTGGCTCCTCCGGAGCCGTTTTTCTATGAGGCCGTTCGAAAACGTGAGGTGGTTTCTCGACCCTGTTTTTAGCCGAGCCCGAGACTGGCTCCGTAGGAGCTAAATCTTTATAGCACCCGTAACGTTAGAAGCGAAGAGCTCCGCTAGGAGCGGCATCCAAGGGCAATGCACCCGAAGGTTAACCAAATCTTCCGAACCAGATAACGCTCCTGCGGAGCTGTTTTTTTTGGTTTTGGACCTATAAAGATCTGGCTCCTCCGGAGCCGTTTTTTCAACAGTCTGCTAGCAACAGCCGAAGCGCCTATCCTCCCGCTATTGCGGGGACAATGCTTACTTCGTCTCCGGGTTTGACGGAAGTAGCAGCATCCCGCAGGAAGCGAATGTCTTCATCGTTGATGAAAACATTCACAAAACGCCGGATGTTGTTTTCGTCATCACAGATCCGCTCTTTGAGGCCGGGATACTCTTTCTCAAGGTTCTCAATGACATCGCGGATGGTCTGACCTTCGACTTCAACGACTTCTTGGTTGTGAGTGAGCTTACGTAGTGGCGTAGGAATACGAACAGGAACAGGCATAGTTTTTGGTTAAATGGAAGATGGTGCGGGTTGTTCGAGCAATGATTCGAACGCTCGAAGGTTGGGCTTGATCAAAGCGGGTTGGCCTACGTGGCCGGCAATCGCTTCCTGGGTTTTCAACCCGTAGCCCGTGATACAAAGTACAATAGATTCATCGCGCGGTATCGCGCCGGATTCGATCATTTTCTTTGCGCACGCGACGGTAACTCCGCCCGCAGTTTCCGCAAAGATACCTTCGGTTTGCGCCAACAGCTTGATACCTTCGATGATCTCGTCGTCCGTGCAATCCTCCGCGGTACCGCCCGTCTGTTTCATCGCTCTGATCGCGTAATAGCCGTCTGCCGGTGTGCCGATGGATAAGGATTTTGCAATGGTTTGGGGATTGGGAACCGGTCGGACCGTCTCAGTATTGTTTTTGATTGCGGTGCTGATCGGCGAACAGCCGGCCGCTTGAGCGCCATAAATCGAGTACGGCGTATTTATAGCCAGCCCAACCTTCGCCGCTTCGCCGTAGGCCTTGTGAATCTTCGTCAGCAGCGAGCCACTGGCCATACAAACGACAGTGTGCCGGGGGAGCTTCCAGCCGAGTTGTTCCACGATCTCGAATCCCATGGTTTTGGAGCCTTCGGCATAATAGGGGCGAAGGTTTACATTTACGAAGCCCCACCCATATTTGCCGGCCACCTCCGAACAAAGCCGGTTCACCTGATCATAGGGGCCATCGATGCCGATCACGTTTGTCGCGTAAACCAGCGAGTTCACCACCTTGCTTGCCTCCAGATTTGACGGGATGAGAACAAAACTGCGTAGCCCCGCTGAAGCTGCGTGGGCGGCCACTGCGTTTGCCAGGTTCCCGGTAGAAGCGCATGCCACGGTATCCATGCCGAGCTCCTTGGCTCGAGTTAGCGCCACGGATACAACCCTGTCCTTGAATGATAAGCTCGGAAAATTGACGGCATCGTTCTTGATATAAAGCTCTTTGACTCCCAGGCGTTCGGCCAGCCGGTGAGCTCGCACCAGGGGAGTGAACCCAGTCTGTTTTCCGACCTGAGGCTCACCGTCGATCGGTAGCAATTCTCGATACCGCCACATCGACTTCGGGCGGGCCTCAATTTTGCTACGCGAGATCGCCTTCGCGACCGCTGCGTAGTCGTAAGCGGCTTCGAGAGGTCCGAAATCGAACTCGCACACATGGATGGCGTCCTTCGGGTATTGGCGTCCACATTCGCGACACTGGAGGTGCGAGAAGAATGGCGTAATGTTCATGGTAGGCATATTAGATTTCCGTCCCACCAAGAGTTGCGAGTTATGTTGCCAGAACACGCTCTCTCCATCTTTGTCCAAAAAATACTTGGACCTGGAATTGGCACCTGGTCGTCCGGATTTTATCCGAACCGGTTGCCGTGGCATCACTGGGCCAGTCCCTCCGCCACTCTTGATGGAAGTCACGCAGACTAGGTGATCTTGTCCCTGGCGTCAAGTTCCAGGTTTTAAAGTTCGAGGTCCCGGGTTCAGAGTTTCGCAGTCGGCGCTGCCGGATCGAAAAGCTCCGTCGGCTAGAAATGGAGCCAGGGTGTCGCCTATCGACATCGGAGGGCAGCCGCTTTCTTGCTTGCCAGCCGGCCGTTGGGCCATCATGAACGGCTTTGCGGCTGGTCATAGGGAT
>JAFAVN010000362.1 GCA_019242435.1 Verrucomicrobiota bacterium
ATACCGGTAAAACCTTTCCTCAGAGCCTCAAGGAGCATGGACTTACCCTGCAACGCGGCCGAACGGAGATTTTTCAGTTAAATGTCGGTAAGCGCTGCGATCTGACTTGTGCGCATTGTCACGTCAATGCCGGTCCCAAACGGAAAGAGATAATCACTCTGGAAACCATCAATCGGATTCTTCACTGGTTAGCAAAAGCTCGGATACCAACCGTTGATATTACCGGCGGTGCTCCCGAAATGATTCCTGATTTTTGCTATCTGGTGGAGGAACTCCGGAAACTGCCGGAGGTCGAGACGATCATTGACCGCTGTAATCTGACGATCTTGACGAGGCCGGGCTACGATTGGCTGCCTGGATTCTTAGCGACCAATCGGGTGAAGGTGGTTGCCTCGTTGCCCTGCTATCAGCCGGCTAATGTAAATGCCCAACGTGGGGAAGGCGTTTTTGATCTGAGCATTCGGGGGCTGCAATTACTCAATCGCCTCGGGTACGGGCGCCGACCAGAGCTGATACTGGACTTAGTGTACAATCCTAATGGTGATTTTCTGCCGCCGGACCAGGCGGCGCTGGAAATTGATTATAAGCGTGAGTTGAAGTCGAACTACGATATCGATTTCAACCGACTTTATACGATTAACAACATGCCGATCGGGCGTTTCGCGGCCTGGCTTCGCCACAACGGAAGACTGGATGCTTATGTAAAACTGCTGATCGACGCCTTTAATCCGGCGTCGGCCGCCGGCTTGATGTGTCGCACTACCTTAAGCGTCGGTTGGCAAGGAGAAGTCTATAACTGCGATTTTAACCAACAATTAGGATTACGGTGGAGACATGAGAAGACTGCTTACCTCTGGGAGCTGGATCCGGAGCAAATCGGTGGTGAACCCATTTCGGTGGGGGATCATTGCTTTGGGTGTACAGCTGGTTGCGGTTCGTCCTGCGGCGGAGCGTTAGTTTCTACCTAGTGTCTTGTGGCAAATTAGACTGCGCTAATGAAGATTGGAGACCGCACTCGAGGTATCGGCGTAGCAATTCTAGCGGCCGTGCTTTTTGGAGCGAGCACACCGTTTAGCAAATTGTTGCTCGGACAGATCGAACCACTACTGCTCGCCGGTTTCCTCTACCTAGGCTCGGGAATCGGGCTGACGCTCTGGCTGGCGGCGCGGCGACTGATGGTCAAGGGAGAGGCCAGGGAAACTGGATTACACCGGCATGATCTACCCTGGCTGGCGGCCGCGATTCTCGCCGGCGGTATCGTTGCTCCGATTTTGCTAATGCTGGGACTAGCCGTGACCCCGGCTTCGTCCGTGTCCTTGCTCTTGAATTTGGAAGGGGTGTTAACCGCTCTCTTGGCATGGTTCGTTTTCAAAGAGAACTTCGACAGCCGTGTCTTGATGGGGATGGCGGCGATTCTCGCCGGCGGTCTTTTATTGTCTTGGCAGGCCAGCCCCGAGTGGGGAGTGCCCTGGGGAGCGCTGGCGATAGCTGGCGCTTGTTTGGGCTGGGGAATCGATAACAATCTAACCCGGAAGGTATCTGCGGCTGATCCAGCGCAAATCGCCGCGATCAAGGGCTTGGTGGCCGGTTCTGTGAATGTGGTGTTAGCAATCATAGCAGGAGCCCGAATTCCAGCGATATCTCACGTCGCCCTAGCGGGTTTGCTTGGCTTTTTCAGTTATGGAGTCAGCCTATCTTGTTTCGTACTGGCTCTTCGTCACATTGGTACCGCTCGTACCGGGGCATACTTTTCAACCGCTCCTTTCATCGGGGCCGCTTTATCATTAGCCATACTGCCCGAGCACGGCTCGGTTCTTTTCTGGATTGCAGGCGGGCTTATGATAATCGGCATCTGGCTCCATCTAACCGAAAAGCATACGCATCAGCATCGACACGAGCCAATTACGCATGAGCATATCCACTGGCACGATGAACACCATCAGCACAGGCATTCGCCGGCTGATCCGCCCGGCGAACCGCATTCGCACGTTCATCAACACGAAGAACTAGTGCATTCCCACCTCCATTACCCGGATCTACATCATCGGCATGGGCATGGGTGAGGCGGAGTGAGAGCGAGAAGTGAGAGGTAACTGGTGGTTGGTGGTCGGCCGAGCGGGTTGTAGAGTAGTCCCTCGAAAACGCGGCAAAAAACTGCAGATCCAAATCGAGATGATG
>JAFAVN010000600.1 GCA_019242435.1 Verrucomicrobiota bacterium
GAAGGCCTAAAAGCTGCGCTGGGATCTGTGACCGCTTCGCGGTTTTTCAACAGGGCAGCTTCGCGGGCTGCCGAACATGCGGAGATTCGCGGGCGCTACTGGCCGTTGCCCATGTCGCCAAACGGCCAAGGCTTTTCGTAGCTTCTCTCTTCCGGATTATAAGCTTGGGGTCGACCAGGGTTGGTATACTCGCTCGGAGAGCTTGTACAACCGCTCAAACCCAATAGGATCGATCCTAAAAACGCTACAATTGCTACCGTCACTAAGCACCTATCAGAATTCGTAGACTGCATATTCTTATCTCTCGATTAAGCCAAAAGCAAAAGCTGATGGACGAAACACGCTCACCCAAAACCGGTCTCATCAGCGTTGAAGTTCCCAAAAAAGGTTTGCTCCAGCGCGAGGCTGGAGCAAATCCGTATCACAACAGGAGCAGGTCATCCACCTGCTTTTGAGCAATGAAATACTGGCAAGGTCTAGCGGAAACCAGCCGGGCCAAATGGCCAACGACTTTCAAAATCGCGAGAACCAGGATTGTAATAGGCAGGGTTCATATTTGGACCGGTATAAGCCGGATGACTCGCACAGGAGGAAAGCGCAGTGGCTCCCACCCCCGCCAGCACTAAGAACAACAACGTAAGTGTCTTCACTAAATTGGGCTCCGTTAAGAAAGTGTTGGTTTAGAATTTTACGCTGAAGTCGATCGCAAGCACTGTGCTTGAATTGGCGTTTGCAATCGGGAAAAGACTCGGCGACGTGGCAAACCCGCCATACAGATTTCGGCTCAGGTTGTTCGCAAACCAACCGGTGAATTGGAATACCGCGAAATCGGTCACGTTGTACGCGAGGCTGACGCGCCACCCGGCAGCATTCAAGAAGCTTTCGTTGAAGTCGTCAGTGTTGATGTTCGGGTCAACAGAGGCAATACCGATTTGCCGGTAATCAACCAATAGACTGAGATCACCCGCTTTCTTATTCTGTCCTATCTTAACCCCAACGAGCCAGGCAAAATAATCCTTGAAGCTCGGACTCACACGGTTCGAGAAGATCGGAGTCGTACTCGTACCGCGGTAATGGACGTCGGCGAAAAGAGGTCCATACACGTCAGTAAACCGCTGTGGTCCCCAGACGTTGTAGGAAGTATCCCAAAAGATCGAGACTGGTATATTGGCCAGTTTGAACGTGATGTCCCCTGGAGTCTGAATATAAAATTCGTCCCGGGTGATAATCGGGAACGCATTCGCGTTGTTCAAGGTTCCGATAGCGCCGTTTGGAGTCGTAACAGTCGCCGGATTTGGTCTACCATTTGCCAGCACACCTGTTGGTCCCAGACCGGCGTTATTCCATATCTGAATTTGCGGACCCAATGTGAATGACGCTGCGCCACTGAACAGGTTCAGCTTGCCGAGCAACTGGGTATCGAACATGAACGCATCGGTTTTATTGAAGGAAATGCTCGAGTCTGCATTGTTATTGAAAAAGATGAACTGACCAGCGATCAAGCTGAGTTCCAAGGGAAAGCCTCCCGGAGCCGGCGGTGGGGGCGGAGCTTTGCCTTCCTTGCTGTAACCCGTCGGTTCGCCGCCTGACATCCAGCCAAATAACCGATGGAAATCGACACGCTCAACCAAACCGGTTGGTCCCATATCCGGCGCCCAGTTCAGCTCGGTCGTGTAGAAAGGGTTGTTCTGCTTACCGCCAACAAAGGTGAGTCCATCGACTGGAGCCCAGCCGATAAAAGCTCTGCTGATGTAGATATTGTAGTTGTCAAACCCGCTCGTGTAGGTGGCGTTCGTCGTGTTTCCGTTGCGGTTGTCAGAGGTCGACAGCTCAACTCCGCCAAAGAAGTTGTCCGCTAATTTGAAAGTAGCATCCAAACGTAAACGAAATCGGAGACGCTGACGTTGAATATTATTATCGAAATGGCCGCTGTGATCCGGCGGGAGTTGCTGCTGAAAAGTTTGATAATACTCCCGGAGCCGGATATCCCCATAGAGATCCAGCTCCTGGACCCAATCGCCGATCTTTAATTTGCTCTCGAGACCGTTCGTTTGGGTCTGAACCGGCTCTTTGTCGACTTCGGCTGCCAATTTGTCAGCTTCTTTCTGCGTTAAGATGCCTTTCTTGACCAGCACATCGAGCAGTGCGCTGTCATCAGCTCGTACGCCGGTCGCGGCAAATGCGAACAGGCCGCTCAGCACGAACAAACAGAGTTTATTGCGTATCATTGTATTGGTCTTTCTCCTTGGATTTTGCCCCCCAAAGCGGGCACCGTCTTCCTGACAACCCGAAACTCCCGGAGTCGCCAAAAGCCCGTTGATGAAGCAACGCATCCGAATTGAGCAGTTGAATGTGACAATCCTGTTACGGCAGAGTAAAAATCTCGCGAGAATGGAATTTTATTCTAACGCCGCCGCAAAAACCTTGTCTCTGGCTGCGAGCAATCAGTCCCCGCGCCTCCAAATCTCCAGACCTTACGGGTCGACAGCTCATGCGTGCTCGAAACCCGAAAACTACAAACCCGTAATCGCTACCGGCCCGGCGCCGCTAGGCGGTAGCCGAACCCGCGCACGGTTTCTATATAGCTTGCACAATCGCCCAATTTATCTCTGAGCCGGCGCATATGTGTATCTACGGTCCTGGTATCGATCACGGAATCGTAGCCCCAGACATCGCTCAGCAGGCGATCCCGCCCTTGGACCCTGCCATGCCGTTCCATCAGGATCCTCAGCAGTTTGAACTCAGTAGCAGTACACTCGATCACCCGGTTCGCGACTTTTACTTCATGACGCGAACAATCGAGGATCAAATCTCCCACCTTCAGGCGTTCACCCTCATCGTTTGCTCTTCTTCGTAAAATTGCTCGAATTCGGAGTACGACCTCTCGAGGGCTGAACGGTTTGACTACATAGTCATCCGCACCCAACTCAAACCCGAGCACACGATCAATTTCTTCCGTTTTTGCCGACAACATAACCACTGCAATCTCGCAAGTCTGTCCGTCGGCCTTGATCTTTCGACAAAGATCGAGCCCCGACAGGTGCGGCAGCATCAGGTCTAGAACGATGAGCGTCGGCGGATTATTCCTGATCGAATTGAGCGCAGCAATACCGTCTTGCACCGCCTCCACCGTGAATCCCGCTTTTTCAAGGTGGTGTGCAAGTAAGTCCGCTACGTCGAGTTCATCCTCGACGACTAAGATTCGCTCATTCATTAAAGCAGCTGGCAAACCGCTAATGCTAAGACCGAGAAAAAAAGAGACGCAAGCCTAGAATCTGCCAGTAAGTGAACTGAGAACGAGTCGAGCGTCGTGGCTGTTAGCCCGGCGATCGTCTGACTCATTCCTCAGTTCGCTTACCGGCAGATTCTAATTGCGGACAGGCTCGACGAAGCGCCTCGGCCACTCCATCGCCTCCAGCCATTTCTGCTACATACCCGCCATGGCTGCTGACTGTTTGCTTTACCTCTTCGATGCTGTTCGCCGGGCACGCCAGATGTCGAGCCAGATTTGGATCCAGCATTGGTAGATCGTTGAAATTATCCCCAGCAGCAAAGGTCTCTTCGGCCCGAATCCCCAGCTCTGCCTGGAGCGCTTGCAGCACCGATCCTTTATGGTACACGGAATGGCAAAATCGAAGATAGATAGAATTCCGCTGGAACCAGAGGTTCGCGACTCGCTTGCACTGGTCTTGCAGGTAGACCACAACTTCGTCCATCTCAGCGTTGTTCTGTGCGATCAGACCCACTAAACGGCCAGATTCCCGATAGACGCGCACTTTCCGTTCCTGGGAAACATGCTCTTCGATGTCCGCCATGATCTGGGCAGCATCATTAAAAAGCCTTTCATGGTCTTGTTGACAACGCTCGTTCCAGCGGGAAAACGCCTGCCAGCCTGCAGGCGTCCGACGGAACATCTCCCTTTCAGTAGTTAACGCAAAATCCGGTCTTACCGGGAAAAGCTCGAACCCCTGATCAACCAACGGCAGAGTGCGTCCGGTATTGACCGCCAGTAAAGCACCCGCCTTGCGCAAGGCGTGAAGGCACTCAATGAGTTCCTGGCTCACCGCCGCAGTTCCGTTGAGCCAAGGCCCAACCATAGTTCCATCAAAATCCAAGCTTAAAAGTTTCAATTCGTTCATCGCGGAAATGAATGACGGATGACAAACAGCCAAATCTCCAGTCGGTCATCTACGACAGATAAGACCGACCTGCGCGGCCGCCCGGGAAGATTTGTGAGGAATCCGGACTACCCATTCTGCAGGCCCGACACCGCGTCGAAAATACCATTGATAATTGAATAAGCGATGATGCCAACCATGCCGGCCATCACGAAAATGACAACCGGCTGCACTAAGGCGGTTAGTCGCTGGATCTTGAGATTCAGCTCCTTATCATATTTTTTGCCGACTTTTTCCAGCGCGGACGCCAAGTCTCCCGTTTGCTCGCCCACCGCCACCATATCGATAAACATCGGCGGAAAATCAGTCAGCCGTTCCAACCCCCTGGAGAAGGATCCTCCTTCGCCAACGTAATCGGCGACTCGTTGGAGCAGTTTTTGCCAATACTCGTTCCCCGTACCTCCTTTAACCAGTTGCAAGGAATTCAGGAGAGGCAGCCCGTTCTTAACCAAGTTCGCCAACGTTTGCGAAAACTGAGCATAGAAGCGGCCCCGAAGAAGGCCTCCTACAATCGGAAATCCCAGCTGCGTTTTGTGCCACCAGCGCCGGCCGGCCGGTGTGGTGATCAGCCGCCAGAATGCAGCGCTACCAAGTACCACCCCCAACAGCATCGCCCACCAGTAACTTCCCATAAACGCGCTCGTTTGGATGAGGAGCCGGGTTAACATCGGGATCTCCTTACCAGTCTTCTCAAAAAGGACCGTGATTTGCGGCACCAGATAAGTCATGAAAATGCAAATCAACCCGATGCCCACTACAAAAATCAGTGCTGGATAGGTTAATGCGGAGAAGACTTTCTTCTGGAGGTCATCAATCGTGACCATGAATTCGGCCTGGCGCCGCAGCAGTTGAGGTAGTGAGCCGCTCACTTCTCCTGCCGCTACTAAGTTGCAATAAAGATCACCAAAGCTAGGGCAAACTGTCCGCATGGCGGTCGAAAGGCTGGCTCCCTCGCGAACCTGCGCTCGAAGTGCTGCCGCCGCATTCTTCAAACCGGAAAGTTCCTTACGTTTTTCCATTACCATGAGCGCCGGATCAATTTGCAGGCCGGCGTCGAGCAGATCGCTTAGCTCTTCGGTGAACCGAATAATCTGGCTCTTGGACAGTCGAACCTTGGTCGGTATCGCCACGCGTTCAGCCACCTGGCGGCTCCCGTTAGCCCTGTCTTTTTGCTCGATCTTGATTGGCTGGAGCCGTTCTACATCAAGTTTGCGAAAGACCTCTGAACGGCTCTGAGCACTAAGCTCTCCTCGAACCCGTTGTCCGCCCCGGTTGAGCGCTTCGAAAAGGAAAACTGGCATGGTCACTCGTCCGCCATCTCGAGGTCAGCTGCAGTTACCCGCACGACCTCTTCGATAGTGGTTACGCCTTCGTAAACTTTGGTCCAGCCATACTGCCTCAGTGGGACCATTCCCTCCTCTATGGCTGCAGCTCGAAGCACCGACGCAGGTTTGCCTTGCACGATCAAGTCCTGAATTCCAGGGGACAGCAAACAGATTTCGTAAATTGCCGCCCTTCCCTGGTACCCCGTGTTACGGCAGATTTGACAGCCGACCGAAGCGTAAGGCGGGTGATGCACGTCCATGGTGAATCCGACCTTTTTGAAGTATTGGGTAGAGTACTCGCCCGGCCGCTTACAACGGGAACAAAGCACGCGAACCAGTCGCTGTGCAATAAACGCGCGCACTGAACTCGCCACTAGAAATGGCTCGATCCCCATATCGAGTAGCCGCGTGATCCCTCCGATCGCGTCGTTTGTGTGCAACGTGCTGAAAACCAAGTGCCCTGTAAGCGCCCCGCGAATCGCGATCTCGGCGGTCTCCCGGTCACGCATTTCGCCGACCATAATAACATTAGGGTCGCCTCGTAAAATGCTCCGCAATCCATTGGCAAAAGTCAGGTCGATTTCCGGTTTCACCGCAATTTGAATCACCCCCGGCAGTTGGTATTCTACCGGATCCTCCACCGTCACGATCCGCCGTTCCTTGGTATTGAGACTGGACAAAAATGTGTATAGCGAAGTCGATTTCCCGCACCCCGTCGGACCGGTTACGAGAACGATTCCATTCGGCAAACTGAGCAAATGTTCGATTTTCTGTCTCGAGGGGCGATCGAGGCCGAGACGTTCGAATGTGAACCGTTCCTGTCCCAAAAGGCGAAGGCTAACGCTCTCGCCTGTGACCGAAGGAATCGTCGCTACGCGCACGTCAATCGGTTGGCCTTCCAGTTCAAGATTAATCCTCCCGTCTTGCGGCAATCTGCGCTCGGCAATATCCAGGCGAGCCATGACCTTCAGCCGGGAGATAACCGATGCTTGTAACAGCCGGATGTTCGCCGGAACCGGGACTTCATGCAGGACCCCATCAATTCGGTAACGGATCCGAAGGTCATCGGCCATCGGCTCGACGTGAATATCGGTCGCCCGCTGCTCAAGAGCCTCTCGCAAAATCTGGTTCACGAATTTCACCACCGAAGCTTCTGAATCATCCAAGTCGAGAACATTAGTCTCTTGCCTCAAGTCC
>JAFAVN010000024.1 GCA_019242435.1 Verrucomicrobiota bacterium
AGCCTGGCAAAGACATCTGTTTTGCGGGTGTGGACCTTTCCCACCTCAGCGAGAGCACGCAGAATTTCGTCACCGATGTCATGGCCGTAAGTATCGTTGAACGTCTTGAAGTGATCGATATCAATCATGTAAAGAGAAACGGTTTCGCTTGATCGAAACAGATTCTCCGCGCTCTCCAAAAAGGTTCTCCGATTTGGCAGGCCAGTTAGCGGATCCGTCTCAGCCTCCTTTTGAAGCAGATCCATGAGATGCACGCGATCCGCTATATCTCGGATGATGGCGGTAAACTCAAGCAAACCGTTCACGTTTATTTTTGATATAGCTATTTCTACGGGCACCAAGGACCCATCACGGTGCAGTCCATAGATGCGGTTTCGTTCGTCCATCTGCCTCGAATTCACGGGTGATCGGGCGAACTGGTTGATGTAGGCGCTGTGATTTTCGCGAAACTTCTCCGGGATGAGATGAGTAAGAGGTTGCCCGATCATCTCGGCTTGCGAATATCCGAATAGATACTCCGCTGCGCGATTGAACAAGGTAATGTTATGCTGTTGATCGATTGTTATGATCGCGTCATAAGCAGCGTCCACTACCGACCAGAAACGGGACGTACTGATTTCCAGCTGGCGCGTCAACAGCATTTTAGGGGTGATATCAAGCCCTGTGAGAAGTATCTCGAGCACCGCTTGGTCGGCTTCCCTGTGCCGCAGCGGCTTAAGCGAAAGGCGCCACCAATGGGTTCCATCTCTCAAATCGAATGCCTCCTCCAGCTCCTGGGCGGTTCCGCTGCTGAAGCACTCTTGGAGCCTTTCTCGAAGTTCCCGCCGCGCGTAGCTTGGCACCATTGAGTCGAATGGCAGGGGGAAGTTGTGCACTCCCAGCGGGCGTCCGCCTGTCATTTCAAAAAAAATCTCATTGCAAGCGGATATATCAAGTGCACCCGAATCATCATGACTGACCACGGCGACACTTGCCGCAATCCCATTGACAAACTCTTGTAGCCGACTGGACCACTCACTCATGCTTGACCTCCAACTACTTTCTCGGGGAAATCCTGAGCTACATTCAAATAATCCCTCCTGAGAAGACTGAGGTCAAGCGGCCGGAAGTTCGATTTGGAGAGCCTCAGCAATCCGTCGCAGAGTGCCGCCTGTCCCGGTCGAAGGTGAGCCCTTTTGTGGATACTAACCAGTCGCCCCGGTTTTAAATCGCGGGTAAATAACGCAATAAAGCCATTGGAGGTTGCAGACAAACCATCCCCGGTATTGTTTTGGACTAAGGACCGTATTTGAAGATACAGATCGATTCGTATGGAAGCAGTGAGACTTGGAATTATCGGCATCGGGTCAATGGGAAGTGTGCATGCACAGAACATCACGGATGGGAAAATCCCACGCTGCGAGCTTACCGCCGTCTGTGACTCGAAGCCCGAGCGGATGAAACCCTTTTCCTGTGCCGAAGCGTTTGGTTCTGTTGACGACTTCCTGCACCGTTCCCAGACGGACGCCGTTCTGGTGGCCACCCCGCACTATTCGCATACGACCATTGGAATTCAGGTCCTCGAAACCGGCCGGCATTTAATGGTAGAAAAGCCGATCTCCGCTCATAAAGCCGATGCTGAGCGTTTAATTGCTGCTCACCGGGGTTCTGATCAGGTCTTCGCAGCCATGTTCAATCAACGGACTGACCCTTTCTTTCTCAAGCTGCGCCGCCTGGTAAAATCTGGCGAACTCGGAGCAGTCAGGCGGGTGCATTGGACTATTACCAATTGGTTTCGGACGGAAGCCTATTATCAATCCAGCGATTGGAGAGCTACCTGGTCAGGTGAGGGAGGCGGGGTGTTGCTGAACCAATGCCCGCACAATCTGGATCTCTTCCAATGGATCTTCGGCATGCCGGCAAACGTCCGCGCATTCTGCCGCTTCGGCCGGTATCACGATATTGAAGTCGAAGACGATGTAACTGCATATCTCGAGTATGCGGACGGCATGACGGCCGTGTTCACCGCGTCCACCGGTGAGGCCCCCGGCACTAACCGCCTCGAAGTCGCTGCCGAACGGGGTAGAGTGGTAATCGAGAATGATCAATTCTCCTTCATCCGAAATGAAGTGCCAATGAGCGAATTTTCGCGAACCGATCCAGGGCGCTTCTCTGTACCCCCGATTTGGGATATCAATGTGCCGATAGACGATCACGGGCCGCAGCATAACGGCATACTGGCAAATTTCGTCGCTGCCATCCTGGACGGAGCACCTCTGATCGCGCCGGCTCGGGAAGGAATTAACTCCCTGGAACTGGCAAACGCCTTTCTGCTCTCGACTTTGGAAAACCGAACGATCCAACTTCCAATCGATTCCGTATCATTCGAAGCACATCTGAAAAAGCTGATTGGCTCATCAACCGTAACGGAACCAAAAGTCGTGCGGGAAATCGCCGATGATATGAGCCAATCTTTCCGCTGATATTCATCCCCTATGAGCACAGGTTACGACTACGCCCCGAAAGGTAAACCGCAACCGGTCTGCCGGCCCGGTGAATTCAAATTTGCAGCTGCGGCCCTGGATCACGGGCACATCTATGGCCAATGTAACGGCTTGATTGAAGCAGGTGCAGAACTGAGCTGGGTTTTCGATCCTGACCCTCGCAAGACCGACACGTTCCGCAAAACCTTTCCCCAGGCTAAGCCTGCTCAGTCGCTCGATCAAATCCTGGAGGACCCCGAGATTCAACTTATCGCGGCGGCCGCAGTCCCTTCCGCCAGGGGACCTCTCGGCGTGCAGGTCATGCGATCAGGCAAACATTATTTCACAGACAAAACCCCATTCACGGAATTGGCACAACTGGCAGCAGCGCGGCGCGCGGTAGCCGAAACCGGCAAGAAATATATGGTTTATTATAGCGAACGGCTACATGTCGAATGTGCGGTGTTCGCCGGTGACTTGATTGCGCAAGGTGCCATTGGCCGGGTGGTACAGGTTCTTGGTACGGGTCCGCATCGTCTCAGCGCCGAATCGCGACCGGCCTGGTTTTTCGAAAAAGCAAAGTATGGCGGGATACTCTGCGACATCGGCAGTCATCAGATCGAACAGTTCCTTTTCTACGCAGGTGCTTCCGACGCAATGATCACTGCGGCACGGGTTGCTAATTACGCCAACCCGAAATATCCCGAACTGGAAGACTATGGTGACGCATCTCTGGTGGGAGACAATGGCGCAACTTCCTATTTCCGAGTTGATTGGTTAACGCCTAACGGTCTGCGTACCTGGGGGGACGGCCGCACCATTATTCTAGGGACCGACGGTTATATCGAGTTGCGCAAGTATATCGATGTTACCCGCGATAGTGGCGGTGACCAGTTGTTCTTGGTGAACCAGAAAGGTGAGCAACACTTCGCTCTTGCGGGAAAGGTCGGTTTCCCTTTCTTTGGACGCTTAATTCTTGACTGCCTTAACGGAACCGAGACCGCTATGACTCAAAGACATGCATTTAAAGCGGCAGAGCTTTGTCTTCAGGCTCAGGCGGTTGCACAGGTGATTAAGCCGGAAGGAACGTGAGTTCCGTTAACTGCCGGTAGCAGTTCGGCGACACTGCCCCCAACCAGAAGGCTGCACGAAATTTGCAGTTGAAAGATGCGGTTAGATGGTCGCAAAAGGCCTCAACTGGAAGTGCAAACTAAACCGTTCGGCCTCCAGTAGAGCAGCACGCATGGTTTCCGCGCTGTGAAATCGTCCGGGAATCTTTCT
>JAFAVN010000163.1 GCA_019242435.1 Verrucomicrobiota bacterium
GAGCTCCGTGGCCGGTCCAGGACCAAGCTAGAATTTCTGGGACGTGCATTATACTCTCCGGATTGTTAGTTCGATGGCGAGCCCGAGTTTGAATTGTTAGTCGGATCGGGATCGATCGCCGGACCGTCGTTAACAGAGGGGGCGGAGTCTGCTGAACCACCCGAGTTAATATAGACCATCGGGCCACTGATGTAGATGCCATCGGGTCCGAGTTTAATAAAACTGGCGCCGGCTTTGAGATGCATCTCCATGTCGGCGGTTAACATAATTTTTATCGTTTTGTAACCAAACTCCTGGGCACAGTCGACGTGGTGCGTACCATCACTCGTAATCTGTTCCTTATAATTCCCGGATCCTACTTTAAGGGCGAAATCGTTCTGGATGACGGTGTGTTGGTCGTTCTTGACGCGAACATCCATGTCTTTTTCGGCATGGATAAAGACTTGTTCCTCGCCCTTGTTATCATCGAAGCGGAATTCGTTGAAACCGCTGCCCCCCTTAGTAGAACATGATTTAACGCCGCTAACCTTTGGATCATTGGTGTGCTTTTGATCGAGACCGTTTCCGAGGTAGGGCGGCATCTGGTCGGCATTGTAGACGGTGCCGATCACAATTGGTTGGTCCGGATCACCTTCAAGGAAGTCCACGATGACTTCCTGGCCGACCCTTGGGATGAAAGTTGTACCCCACCGCCGGCCTGCCCATGCCTGCGCCACGCGCATCCAGCATGAACTGTTTTGGTCTTTTTTCCCTTCTCGATCCCAGTGAAACTGGACCTTGATTCGGCCGTATTTGTCAGTGTAGATCTCGTCTCCCTGCTGGCCGACTACGACGGCAGTCTGAACGCCTGAGATCTTCGGCTTTTCGGCGATACGAGCCGGACGAAATTGTAAGTCCGAGGGTTGCACCTCAAATTGGCATTGAAATACCTGGCCGGCGCCTTCGCTCCCGGTCTCGAATTCAGTCGGCTGAAGTTCGTATTGGGCAGATGTGACAAGATAGCTTCGATTGTCTTCCGAAAACGGGCTTTCGGCTAACGTAAAGATTGACCCTGGTACAATACCCCGAGTATGGCCCCAACCGGTTGCAGACTGGATCTGGCTGTGAATCTCTTCCATCCGGGTTCGGGCCCAGGTATCCCCGTCCTCGTGTTTTACGTATTCGCCCGGGTAATCATAAACTTCGAAACTGGATTTCGCATACTGCCCCGGCATTTGGGAGCGAGACGTGAGATCAGATCGGGGTTTTTCAAAATCGTAGTCAGTATGCGTGAACATCCCCGTGAGATGATTCATTTCAGACGCAAAGTCCCGGATCTGTTCAGGTTCTTCCGCGGCCGCGAATCGGCTGATCGGTCGTAGCTTGAGCTGTTCATAACCCGGGAATGGCTGATGGGACGTTGGTGAGTCCACGAGAATCAACGTATGCTTGTCTTCCTCATATTTAAAAAAATAGTAGATCCCTTCTTGTTCTAACAATCGACTGACAAAGTTAAAGTCAGTCTCACGATACTGAACGCAGTATTCCCAGGCGGTGTAATTACCTTTCAGCCTTAACTCTATCTGATCGAACCCGTCGTCCTTGCACACCTTCTGGACGATATCGACTACTGTTTTGTTCTGAAAAATCCGACAGTTGGCCGTTCTCGTAAGAAACCAAAGCCACGGCACGACGGTAGCTTTATAAACATAGTAACGGTCGCGAATAAAATCTCGTCCGAATTGGATTGCGTGGCCGTGAAAGTACCGTTTCTTGCCATTTCCTACGTTTAAGGTAACGCCTACCGTTTGGCCGAGAATTTGCTTAGGGTTCAGCGATTTATTTTCGCTGATCAGTTGGAGTTCGAAAGTTGGAAGACTTCCAAGTGATTCTGTCGCTTCGAAGCCCAGGAGACCGACTGTATCCGCGCCGAAGGGTGTCTTAACAGATGCGATACGGTTTGTTTGATCGAAAGGCATAGGTGTTAGGGTTGCTGGGTCGCCATTTCGGGATTTTCGGCGGATGGCGGGCTGGTAGGCACTTCCGACCTGATCGCGGTTGCCTCCTCATCGAACTGATACAGAAATGAACCGTCACTGCCGGCCAGGACCTTAAGTTTTTTCACGGGCGTGCCGAGCATGAGACGGTTCAGAAACTCACGACTGATGTCGGGCAAGAGCGTCTGTGTCAGAATCGCATCGATCATGCGACCGCCGCTTTCAACTTCAGTGCACCGGGCCGCGATTAACTCGACAACTGATGGAGTGTAGGTAAATTCTGTGTTGTGGGTTTGATGGATCCGCTTCTGTATCCGCGAGAGTTGCAGACGGATAATCGATTTAAGAATCTCGTCATCCAGCGGATAGTAAGGAATGACCGTAAGCCGGCCTAACAAAGCGGCCGGAAATACCTTGAGAAGAACCGGGCGCAACGCGGCGGTGACATCTTCGGGGTGTGGTTTGTCATTACTCTCACCGCAGAGGCGGGCGATCTGGTCGCTGCCGACATTACTAGTGAGCAAGATAATGGTGTTCTTAAAATCGATTAACCGGCCCTCACCGTCCTCCATCATTCCTTTGTCAAAGACTTGAAAGAAAATCTCGTGCACATCGGGATGGGCTTTCTCTACCTCATCCAGGAGAACTACGCTGTAAGGCCGGCGCCGCACGGCTTCAGTAAGGACACCGCCTTCACCGTAACCGACATAACCGGGAGGCGACCCTTTCAAAGTGGAGACGGTGTGCGCCTCCTGAAACTCGCTCATATTGATGGTGATCAGGTTCGCTTCTCCACCGTAAAAGTTTTCAGCAAGCGCGAGCGCGGTCTCTGTTTTGCCGACGCCACTTGGGCCTGCGAGAAGAAAAACGCCGACTGGTTTGCTCGGATTATCTAGCCCGGCTCTGGCGGTCTGGATCCTGCGAGCAATCGCGTCCAGCGCGTGATTTTGTCCAATCACTCTTTTTTCCAACGCGGCGGCCAAATTCAGGACTGTCTGGATTTCGTTTTTGACCATGCGACCCACGGGAACGCCGGTCCAGTCAGAGACAACGCTGGCAACGGCCTGTGCATCAACGTGCGGTAAAATCAGTGGATCTTCCCCCTGCAGGGTGGCGAGTTCGCTCTCGGCGGAACGGAGACCCTCCAAAAGCGCTTTTGGATCGGTGCCTGTCGCGCCATCAGCAAGCGAAGGCGGAACAGTACCGGGGGCATTATCTTGGCCGGTCTTCGCTTCGCTCAACTGATTGCGGAACGACCGGATCTTTTCCACGATGAGAAGCTCCTGTTGATATCGAGCCTCCAGTTCGCGTTTGCGAGTCTCTTGCTCTTCGAGCTGTTTCTGGAGGTTTTCTCTTTTCTCTCCTGGATCTCGCCCGAGCGCAGCCTCGCGATCCAGAATCGCGATTTCTGTCTTGAGCATGTCGATTTGACGGTCAGTATCCTCCAATCGGGCCGGAGTCGCATGTTGGCTGACGGCGACGCGCGCGCAAGCGGTATCGATGAGGCTGACCGCCTTGTCCGGCAATTGCCGGGCTGGAATGTAACGATGAGATAACCGCGCCGCTGCTTCCAAGGCTTCATCGAGGATCAAAACACCATGATGCTTCTCGAGGGTTGCCGCTAACCCACGGATCATTCGAACAGCGACGTCTTCGCCAGGTTCTTCGATTTTGATTGCCTGAAACCGGCGCGTCAGAGCCGGATCTTTCTCGATGTACTTTTTGTATTCCGCCCAGGTCGTGGCTGCGATGGTTCGCAATGTTCCACGTGCCAGCGCCGGCTTAAGGAGGTTTGCCGCATCCCCTTGACCGGCGGCGCCGCCTGCCCCGATCAACATGTGCGCTTCATCGATAAACAGAATGATCGGTTTGGGCGATGCCTGTACTTCTTCGATCACCTGTCGTAACCGGTTCTCGAATTCTCCTTTCACACTTGCACCGGCCTGCAGCAGGCCAAGATCCAGCGAGCGCAAGGTCACCTCGCGGAGGGCAGGGGGGACATCACCTTTGGCGATCCTCACCGCGAAACCCTCTACCACAGCGGTTTTCCCCACACCGGCTTCGCCTGCGAGCAGCGGATTATTTTGCCGGCGCCGCATCAAGATATCGATGATCTGCCGGATTTCTTCGTCCCGGCCCAGAACCGGATCGATTTCGCCTTTCCGGGCGCGTTCAGTCAAATCGGTTGAGAAGCGATTAAGCGCTTCCTGTTTGCCCATGACCGCCGGAGCCGGCGATACCCCGGTGTCGTCCCGAGTTGGCTCAATCTCCAATGGCGTTTCCGCTTCCTCGGGAGAACTGGATGTTATATCGGCAAAGGCGTCAGTCAGTGCATCGGCCTTGATCTTGGAAAATTCTCGCGACATGCCCACAAAAACGTTACGGAGCGATCCAGTTTTGAGGATACCCACTATCAGGTGCCCGGTGCGTACGCGTTTTGCGCCGAACAGCAGTGATGCATAAAGCCAGCCGCGTTCGATGGATTCCTCAAGATGAGGGGAAAAGTCGGAGATCGCCGTTGCCCCGCGGGGCAGCTTATCAAGCGAAGCGGTTAATTCCGACGCAACTCGGGCAGGATCAAGTTCAAAGTGTCGAATGATCCGGTGGAAGTCGCTATCCGTGCCTTGCAGGATTTGGTGTATCCAATGTACCAATTCAACGTAGGGATTGCCGCGCATCTTACAGAAGAGCGTTGCTCCTTCGACTGATTTGTAGGCAAGCGGTGTAAGCTTGCTGAATAACGCGGTGCGGCGGATGTCTGTCATAAATTATTGGTAGCGGCGACTATCCTCAGGAATCAGTTATCGCCGATCAGAACGAGGTCATCGGCGTCTTCCAAAAATGGGCGGCTCTTCAGCCAGGTGGTCCAGCCGAGCAGCCCACCGCCACCCAACTGACCCAGCTGAATTTCTGGGACCTCATCAGCTTTCAGAATCAGATTCGCATCCCAAACGAACTCCTGGCCGGCATAGTTAAGCACCCAGTCTTTCAGCCTTTCAAATAGTTGTCCGTTAGGGAGCAGTCGTCCAAACTCAACAAAATCCAAGGGACCAATTCGCAGCCGGAACTTGAGATGGCCAACCCAGAACCGGTTCCCGACGATTATGGTCTGACCAAGCAATCCATTCTCCGGGCTGGAGCCGAGTGAACATATTGAGTTAGGCGGCAAGTTCAGCCATTCTCCAATAAACGTCATTAATCTGACCGGAACGCCGAGATCCTCAGTCAAAATTGCTTCCAGACCTTCCGGATTACGATTCTGAGCGGCCAGGCGCCCGGTAAAAAAAAGCTTTGCCCAATCCGGGACAGTGTCCCGATCGCGCAGGGATGGCATACCAAGGCCGAAAAAGCTTCCAAAGTACCTTGAATGCCTCGATTCTGTTGGCCGATCGAGGTCCACCGCCTTGCGAGAATCTGCCCAACATCGATAAAACAGGCTGAGCGCGCGATGGTGGAAGACATCTAAAAAGCGGGCAAGTGCCTCGTCTCGGTTGGCATAAAGCCGCTCGTGAGCAAACTCGCTCAGATGAAATGGCAGGGGTCCATTGGGTCCGAATAAGCCAAGGAAACAGACTAGTAGGCGGGCTGGAGTTTCACCATCTGCCTGGGAAAAGCTTTCGACTGACGCCGGTGCGAAGGCGAGCGATGGATTCTGTCCAAAGCGAACCGGGTCCTGCCTTGCACTTAACGAGCGGCCTACGCGGGGCATTTCTGGGCACGCAGCTTCCAGCATTCTGACCGCATGAAAAAAATCAAACTCAAACGGTGCGGAGGCCAAAGCGTCTTCGACAGGAGTGTGCATCCGTTAAATGACTCCCCGTTGGCCTGGGTGCGCTGCCCAGCGCATGATTTCTTTGCGTTGCCGGGTTTTGATTACCGTCTCGGTAAACGAGTTAATAGAGACGTATCGTCCTAAAAATTCAGCTAGGACGGCGCCAAAAACAAATGCGCCTACCCCTTCAAAGGAAAGCTCGTCCAGCTCGACCGTTATTTCCATACCACGAACGAAGGTAATGGGGCCCGGAGTTTCCAATCGTCGAACGACTGGCTGGAGGGCGGTGGAGATCACTCCTTCAACCAGTTTTTGGGCGAGGCGATCAGACGGATCGATATAGAGGTGGAGTATCTCCCTCAGAGCGTTAGCGCCTTCCCCATTCTCGGAATCTTTCAAAGAAAGATAATTGAGAGAAAGATGACTGATTAGACGCCAGGCCCCGGCACCCTGGGCAAGGGCCGGCTGGGGAGGGGTCGGACCGCTCACGCTCCGGATCGCGTCGACCGGTGCATTGACTTCAATGGTAAAGTCGGAGCGTCCCTGGTTGGTAGCAAACTCCAATGGCAGATGGCGATTGGTGCACAAAGCGGTGACTCCAAGCTGCTGGAGCTCGGATTTGTAAGGTGCCGCCGAGGGATCCACCAGGGAAAGGAATACATCTGAACCGATATACGGATGTGCGCGACCGAACTGGCGTTCTTTCGCGGTGAGGTATCTCTCTGCCCGGCGAGTCGTATAGAATCCGCGTAACTGTTCTGCTCGGCTATTTCCAGAAAGCCGTTCCCGCGTTAAGTAAAACGGCAGGAACGCTTGTTCTTCGCCCGTTTGCGCTCCATAGCCGGTTACCGAGCGAATTTCGAATACCTCAAAATCGAAGGGCCTCGTTTTGTCAGCGATCACTTGATATTCATGGTGCCGATGATCGAGCTGAATCCGGTCGAGCCGGCGTTCGAAGAGGTTTATGGCAGGCGAACAGAAAAGCG
>JAFAVN010000345.1 GCA_019242435.1 Verrucomicrobiota bacterium
TGAGCGACTATGCCCGGTCATTAGGCCAAGAATCTTTAACTTTGAGTTAGAATTTAGAAGGGCAAGTTTTGCGTGTGGTACCAATAGGCTGTCAATCGGCAGATTCTGAGTTCGAAATTCTACCCGTTATCTGTCGCGGCCAAATGTGATTCTTCCGAGGGCGAGATATCGAGGGGCCGGACCACCATAATACCGGCGAATTTTTGATAACGATATAGGTATTGGTGTAGCGCCACATCAATGATTACCCGGTGTTCGTCTTTCGATGCGTGCATGAAATGCAGAACGCCGACACCGTCGCGATATGCCAACCCGACATGTTCAGTGAATCCTTCCGGTCCATGTCCGGTAATGCAAATGATATCGCCGCTCCGGATCTTAGGCTCGATACTGGCAACTCGATCTCGAGGGATATGATAGACGGTTCGGGAAGCAACCCTTTCTTCCATGTTCCGAATTGCAGGGACTAAGGACGGATTGTTGCGCAAATAACGCGAGCTACGCCAATAACGGCTCATCTCGTTCAGGTAACGACCTCGCATCGGAACGCCACCCAGGCTGACTGTCAGATTCTTGACCAGGCCGCGCCGTTCGTTGTCGTAAATCCAGTCTTCGAGGAAATGTAACCGGGATGTGTAAAGGCCGTTGCAATGGCCGCCGCGGTAGCGGTCCAGCTCAATCACCGCGAGCAGATCCTGCGGAGTGTAATCAGCAGGCTGCAACTCCAGCATACGGGAAAAACCCAAGGCAATTTCGAAAAACGTCCAACAGTCGACTCCAAGCAGATTCACCGAGGGCGCTTCGATGTGATCATCGATCTCCAGGGTATAGCTTCGATACGGCGTCCCCAGAAGGGCTTTGCCTACGAGGGCCATCCGTTCACCGAGCGGACGAGACCGCCAATTTTCCTGCTTGGCCTTAGCCACCAGCATGTAGAACGTAGACTCGCCCCGAAACACCGTTGAGAACGGAAGAGGTTGGGCCGCCCGCAGCGGTTCCAAAAATGCTAACAGAAGAACCGACGAAGCCGTGAACAAGCGCATGGCGCGTATTTTGCCCTGAATTTCAAAAATGAGCCAGTAGAAAGAGCGGGAACGCCGTCGACGAGCGGAAGCGACGCGAAGGCGTTGAAATGCCCAACGCCCTGGAGCGGAGCCGCTTTGTAGGTTGCCATGTCTATCGGCAAAGAGCAGGCGGCTCCCGGGAACCACACAAGGGCCTCCATCAATCCACAGGCACCTTCCAAAGAAACGTCCCCAGACGTGACAGAAGGAATCGATGGAATTGTTCCCGGGAGCCGCCTGTTAGAGAACAATAAACTTGGCAACCTGCAAAGCGGCTTCCCTCCAGGGCGTCGGCGTTGGGCATTGCCATGCCTTCGCGGCGTTCCCGCTCGTTGACGGCGTTCTCGCCGGATTTAGGTTTCAGTATGACCATCCAAGAACAGATCGAGGCCGATTTAAAAGAGGCGATGCGGGCCAAAGAAGCCGAGCGGCTTTCGGTTCTGCGCATGGCAAAAGCCGCGCTGACGAACGCCACCATCGAAAAGCATGGCGCCGGAGGCAAGCTTAATGATCCGGACGCCATTGCTGTGATCCGGAAACAAGTTAAACAACGCGAAGATTCCATTGAAGGTTTTGAAAGAGGCGGCCGTAGCGAGTTGGCAGCGAAAGAACGACGGGAGTTACAAGTACTGAGCCACTATCTGCCTAAACCACTTACCGCTGCCGAGATAGAAGCTCTAATTAAAGAAGCAATCGCCGAAGCTAACGCGACCTCTAAGGCTCAGCTTGGCCAGGTGATGAAAATCGCTACCGCAAAAGCCGCCGGCCGGGTCGATGGAAAGACACTGAGCCAGCATGTGCAGCAGGCCCTCGGCTAATCAAACGCTGCGTTTGCGCTTGTATTTCTCTGGAGATCGGTTTCTATACCCGGTTGGCTGTGGTCCTGCCTTAACCCCGGCCCGATTTGATGAGAGTAGCGATTGTAGTAGCCGCGGGAAGTAGTCGACGAATGGGGTTCGACAAACTGACAGCAGATCTGGCCGGACGGCCGCTTTTTATCCGGACCCTTGAGCGGTTTGAAGAATGCGCTCTGGTCGATCAGATCATCCTGGTTGCCAACGAAGAACGACTAAAGCTTTTTGGCAACCTCATCCAGGAATATGGGTTACAAAAGGTGGTAAGAGTCGTGCCTGGAGGTTCTGATCGTCATCTGTCTGTTTGGAACGGCCTCGAAGCCATGAATGAACGTACCGAACTAGTTGCCGTGCATGACGGTGCCAGGCCTTTAATTTCGAGCTCTACCATTGCCGAAGCGATATCCCTGGCTGAGAAAGTCGGAGCGGTGGCATTGGCTGTCCCAGTAGTCGAGACGTTGAAAAGAGCCGATAGTGATGGTTTTATTGTTGGCAGCCTTGACCGCTCGGGTCTGTGGACCATGCAGACGCCACAGGTCTTTAAACGTGAGTGGTTGGTTACCGCCTATGAGATGGTGCTGAAAAAGGGAGTGTCGGTCACCGATGAGACTTCGGCAGTGGAAATGGGTGGTTTTCCGGTTCGCTTGTTAGAGAACCGGGAGTGGAATTTGAAGGTTACCTATCCAAACGATTTAGAAATGGCTCGGAACTTGTTCAGCCTGGAAAGAAGCAAGAGCGCCCAAACGCAAACTGAAACGACGTAAGCTTTAGCTTGGACCGGACATGCAATATCAGACCACGACGCTAAGAAACGGCATTCGAATCGCTACCTGCGAAATGCCGCACATGAAGAGCGTAAGTGTGGGGGTTTGGGTGTCGGTAGGCGGACGGCACGAACCACTGGAGACTTGTGGTATTTCGCATTTTCTTGAGCACCTTCTATTCAAGGGTACCAAGACCCGCAGCGCTCAGCTTCTGACTGAGGAAGTGGAAGGCGTTGGCGGTTTCTTGAACGCTTTTACCACGGAAGATCACACCTGTTTCTACGCCAAGGCTGCTGCCAGGTATTTCGACATCCTTGCCAATGTGCTGACGGACATGTACCGCAATTCTGTCCTGGACGAGGACGAAATTGAGCGCGAACGCGATGTTATCCGCGAAGAGATCCTGATGTATCGGGATCAGCCTGCGCAATTTTCGCAGGAATTGCTCAGCGAGGTAATGTGGCCCCGGCATGCCTTGGGAAGACCGCTTACCGGATCACTCGAATCAATAGCCCGGATCCGGCGCCGAGATTTACTCAGGTACATTGATCGCAATTATAACGGGCACACCACGGTTATCACCGTGGCCGGTCGTTGCCGCCACAGCGATGTCGTGGAACGCTTCCGAGCAGCCATGGAAGATGTGCCCTTAGGCGATCCCCCGTTGTTTGACCCGTGGAATGGCACGAAAACCGTTAAGCGAATGGCGATCGCTAAAGAAGGCACGGAACAAACGCATTTGGCATTGGGTTACCATGCAATCAACCGCAACGACGAGCGGCGGCATGCTCTCAAACTGTTGAGCGTGATACTCGGCGAGAACATGAGCTCTCGGTTATTCCAGCAGTTAAGGGAGCGTTATGCCTACTGTTATTCGATTCATAGCGGAACGTTAGTGCTCGAGGATTCCGGCCTGATGAGCATCTGCGTCGGTCTTGAACCGAACAAGCTCAAGAGCGCGTTGCGAGCGATTCGTTTGGAGCTGGAAAAATTCTGTGCCGAGCCTCCAAGTCTCAAAGAGCTTCGCCAGGCACAAGAATACACTATCGGCCAGAACGAGTTGAGTCTGGAAAGCACGACTAACCAGATCATGTGGATGGGCGAATCCACAATCGCCTACGGCTATGTCATACACCCTGAGGAAGTACAGGCTAAGGTGAAGGAAGTTACTCCTGAGGCCATTCAAGCAGTAGCCCGGCTATGCTTCGATCCGACCCGGATGGGTTTAGCGGTGGTTGGCCCAGTAGGCGAAGGCGATATGAATCGGTGGGTGGCGGAGAGCGGGTTGTAAGCCTTGCACCCCGAACCCGGAGCCCGGAATCCGGAACCTGAAAAGCCAATCCCTTGCTCCGCTGGGAGTTCGGGTCTACGGTCTGCATTCTCTAGTTTTCATGAACGTCGAAGTTGAGAATTTGCCCAATTGTCTAGCATCTCTCCGGGTCGAGCTGCCGCCGGAGCGGGTCACGCAGGAATGGAACGAAGTCGTGAAAGATTTTCGGCAGGTTGCCCGTATTCCGGGTTTCAGGCCAGGGAAAGCTCCTCAGAATGTGGTCGAGTCTAAGTTTCGAAAGGAAATTCAAGAAGAGCTGACCCGGAAACTCGTAAGCGCATCAACCAAAGAAGCGATTCGGGAAAAAGGCTTGCGAGTTTTATCGGTCTCGAATGTTGAGGACGTGGAATTCACCCCGGAGCGCAGCATGCGGTTTACCGCCACGATTATCACGGCGCCGGAATTTGAGTTGCCTGAGTATAAGGGGATTCATGTCAAAGTGCCTCCTTTCGACGTCTCTAACGACGAGGTAAGCGCGGCGCTGGAACGGCTCCGGGAGCGTCATGCCACATTCAGCGATCTCGAGACGGGCGTCTTCGAGCGCGAAGCCTTTGGCGTAATCAATTTCGAGACCACGGCGAACGGACAGCCGCTCTTAGAGGCCATACCGGATGCACCAAAACGGTTGGCCAGTGCAAACGATCTCTGGATCAAGCTGCAGGATGACAGCGTTTTGCCTGGGTTCGCTGACGCGGTTGCCGGCATGGCGGCCGGAGAACGCCGGGAATTCGATTTGAAAGTACCGGACGATTTTCCCGCTAAATCGCTGACAGGCCAAGTGCTTCATTTCCAAGTAGAGCTGAAATCTCTGAAGCGCATGGAGCTGCCGGAATTGAACGATGAATTCGCCGGCCAAGTGGCGGAAGGCGTTAACTTAGATGAGCTGAGAACTCGGCTGCGTGACCGGGTGGCTGAGCAAAAGGCACAGGAAGTCGAACGAGCCAAGCGGGACCAAATCGTTGATTATTTGAACGAGCGGGTCGAATGCGAGCTGCCCCAGAGTTACGTTAAAGAAGAGACTCGCCGGATCATGTCCGAAATCGTCGAACAGAATCAACTACGGGGAGTGAGCGAAGAAACCCTCCGGGAAAGCGGCAAAGAGATTCTTAACGTTGCTTCCAGGAGCGCAAAAGACCGCTTAAAGACCAGTTTTATTCTGGCGAGAATCGGCGAGCGGGAAAAAATCGAAGTGACGGCTCAGGAGCTGAAGCGCCGGCTGGAGACGCTGGCCGCCCAGTACGGAATGTCTTATGAAAAAGTACGAGCGGAGTTCGAGAAGAAAGGCGCCATCTCGCAGCTGATCGAGGAGATCCAGGTGGGCAAGGTCCTTGATTTCCTGACCTCGAATGCTAACGTCGAGACCAGCTCGATAACAGAAGTAAAAGGGTAGTTCTCGAGCGATTAACCATGTCCAAAAATACTGATCCCAGGCCAAGCTCTTACCTCGTTCCGATGGTCATCGAACAGACCGGAAGAGGAGAGCGGAGCGTCGATATCTATAGCAGACTGCTGAACGACCGTATCGTATTCATCGGAACAGCGATCGATGACAATGTTGCTAACCTGGTCGTAGCTCAGATGCTTTTCCTCCAAATGGCCGATCCTAAGAAGGATATAAACCTTTACATTAATTCTCCCGGCGGCTCGGTAACAGCTGGTATGGCCATCTATGACACGATGCAGTTTGTAACCTGCGATGTCGCGACCTACTGTGTGGGTATCGCAGCCAGTATGGGAGCAGTTCTCCTGGCTGCCGGCTCTCGCGGGAAACGGTACGCCCTGCCAAATTCCGATATCATGATCCACCAAGTTTCCGGTGGAGCTCAAGGTACCGCTAGTGATGTTGAGCGCACGGTCGAGTGGATGTTCAAAATCAAAAAACGGGTGATTCATATTCTGGCACAGCATACCGGGAAACCGGAGGAACAGATTCAGGCCGATTCCGATCGCGACTATTGGATGTCCGCTGAAGAAGCTAAAGATTACGGCCTCGTCGACGAGGTAGTGAAGTCTCGAAAAGATCTTAAAGCAGAGATTCTTCCCCAAAACGGGGATCGTGTGTTATCTTCCTGAGTGTTGGTGGTGACGAAGTGTCGCAAGCAGTATGGCTCGGGCCTCTAATCTGACGATGTGCTCTTTCTGCGGAAAGAGCCACGCCGAAGTTCGAAAGCTGATTGCCGGGCCGGGGGTCTACATCTGCGACAATTGCATCAACGTTTGTAAGGGTATCCTGGATAAGGAGTTGAATGAAGATGCTCGCCGGCAGACGACGACGCTCCGGGTACCGAAGCCTGCTGAGATTCGCCGCGAGCTGGATCACCACGTGATCGGACAGGAGGCCGCTAAAAAGGTTCTTTCGGTAGCGGTACATAATCATTACAAGCGGATCCTACATTCCAGTACCGGCAAAGACCTCGCCCTCGATCCTCATGCTGATGTGGAGATCGAGAAAAGCAACATCCTCATGATTGGGCCGACTGGGTGCGGTAAGACCCTTCTTGCCCGAACGTTAGCACGGATTCTGGATGTGCCGTTCTGTATTGCGGATGCAACCACGTTGACGGAGGCGGGTTATGTCGGCGAAGACGTGGAGAACATCATTTTGCGGCTTCTGCAGAATGCCGATTACGACGTCAAACGAGCGGAGATCGGCATCGTTTATATCGACGAGATCGATAAGATTGGGCGGAAGACCGACAATGTGAGTATTACTCGTGACGTGTCCGGTGAAGGCGTGCAGCAGGCCCTTCTAAAGATCCTCGAAGGTAGTAGCTGCAACGTCCCGCCTCAAGGTGGACGCAAGCATCCCCATCAGGAGTATATCCAGGTTAACACCGAGAAAATTTTATTTATTTGCGGGGGAGCGTTCGTCGGCTTGGATCGTATCATTAATCGGCGCTTAGGAAATCGAGTGCTAGGCTTTCACTCCGCTCAAGCCAGCTCGCCGGAGCTGCAAAAGCGGGAAACTCTGCGTCACACTGAACCCGAGGATTTGCTGGCGTTCGGGATGATTCCGGAGTTCATCGGGCGGCTACCGATCGTTACGGCGCTCGACAGTTTAACCGAGGATGAACTGATCCTCATTCTGACCGACACCCGTAACGCCATGGTCAAGCAGTATACGAAACTGCTGGCAATGGAAGGGGTCAATTTGGTGGTTACTAAAGACGCTTTGCGTGCCATGGCTCAGCAGGCAGCGAACAAGGGTACAGGCGCCAGGGCGCTCCGCTCCATGTTCGAAAAGATCATGCTTGACGTAATGTACGATGTTCCTAGTCGGGAGGATATCGCCGACGTCGTGATCAACCGAGCGGTCGTCGAGGGCAAACGAGCACCTTTGATTCGCCGGAAGCAGGACAAAGACGCGGCTTAGTCTGCGTTCCTCGCGGATTGACAGCTTGCGGGGTAGTCAGCCGTCTTTGTACGCGAAACGCAGAGCATGGAAACGTAATGAGCTGGCGACGGCAATTGCTTAATTATATTCTCGCGGGCGGCGTACTGCTCGCCGGCGGTTCTGCATGCCGGAGGGCACAGCCTACGGATCAAGAATTAACGCAAAAGCTCGTTGGTACATGGATCACAGATGAAACCGGAGGGAATTACCGATTCTATGGGGAAAATAGCTTCCATCGAGACGGAATGCACTCTGCGGACGAGATCATGCATGCGGACGGCGGTACTACCAGATGGAGTTTTTCCGGCGT